>JALSMC010000182.1 GCA_026987995.1 Sulfurimonas sp.
TTAAGGCTATGCGATGAAACAGCATACTTTTCATCTGTCTCTTAAGCTCTCGTACACTCCAGTTCTCTTTTTCACACTCTTTTACATAAAAATTTATCTCTAATTCATTTTCAGCTTTAAGTATCTCAAAGTAATGACTCCAACTCAATTTGTGAGACAGTGTCTCACTTTTTTGAAATGCAAGATAAAATTTTCTCATGTAAGTAAGGTTTGAGCGGCTAAACCCTTTACCATATTCTACAGTCAAATCTTTTGAGAGTTGTGTGAGTAACTTTTTACCATACTCTGCTTTTATCTCACCTTTTTGCTCATACTCCACTATATGTTTACCAACACTCCAGTAGGTATGCAGGAGTATAGTGTTTACTGATGTGAGTGCCTTCGTTCGCCCTTGAGAGAGAATCTCTTTTATCTGCTCTTTTAGGCTAACATAGCTCTGTGTTATTATCTCTTTCATCTTTTTTACACCGTCTCAAAAAGTATATCTGCATCACGAAATCTTAGCACAGAGTTTGTTTTGAGTGCCGAACCACTTTTAAAACTAGAGTCTAAACAGATGAAATATATAGGTCGTAACTCTATCACTGCATCTAATGCACCCTCACTAATCTCATCTTCAAAACAAGCAAGAAGCTCTACTCCATCGCTGTTGACAAGAAACATATTTTTGCCACCTACTTCTTTCTCTGTCACTTTAGAGTTAAGAGATAAACCTTTAGCAAGGATTACTTCATAAAGCATATCTAGTTGGTTTGAACCCTCTTTTACATTGTCTTTGTACTCTTCAAAAGCAAGTTGGAGTTCTGCTTTAGATTTTGGTGTGTCATCCCATTGTTTAAAGTTACTTTCACTAAGTTTAAAGACTTTGAAGCCTATATCTACATTTGAATCTGGATTTTCCTCTTTTATTTTTTGTCCGGCTCTTCTGATTCGTTCTTTTGAAAATTCAGCTATATTTGTATGCTTATTAATAGAAGTCAAAAAATTATATGTTTTTAAGTTTTCTTTCTTTTTCTTATTTAAATGTTCAGGAATTTGAACGGTTACAATTTTTCTATTACCATTGTCATATTTATTTAAGTTGTAAATCGCTTGAAAAACAGAACCCGATCCAGCAAAAAAGTCCAAGATAATATCTTTATTATCAGTTTGTGTAGATAACAATGCGAGATGAAATAATAAATCTGAAGGCTTAGGGTTATCAAACAAGTCTTTTTGTTTAAAAAGTTCTGTTAGCTCATTTGAACCTTCTGTATTTTCAACTAAATCATATAAAATTGACCGCTCTTTCAAAATAGCATGTTCATTATCTTCTGGCTCATATTCTTTTTCGTATGGTATCCATTCTCCATTATTGTTCAACCATTCAACAAATCCATTGTCAACTAATTCATATAATCGTTGCTTTCCAAATCTCCATCGACCAGCTCTACCATCAGGTGCAACAGGAAAATTATCTATACCATCAGGGTCTTTAAGAGGAAAATACATCGTTGGTCTATCTTCTTTATGAGCAGAGGAACCCCATTTTGATAATTTAGTTAATTTATATTTTTTCTTTCTCGCTTCATCCATCTTATTATAACCATGCGAAGTTTTTAAAAGTGTCTTTTCATTTAAAGAAAAAAGTTCTTTATTTTTTGCATACATTAATATAAAATCATGTTCTGTAACAAGATAATCATCTTGTTGACCACCGCCAGATTTTTTTCTCCATACAATTTGTTCAATAAAATTTTCTTCACCATATATTTCATCACATATTGCTTTTAAATTTTTAATTTCATCATTATCAATAGATATAAAAATCACACCATCATCTTTGAGCAAATTTCTTGCTAAAAAAAGTCGCGGATACATCATCGTAAGCCATCGTGAGTGTTTACGACCAGCTTTTACACTTTTATCTTCTGCACTAGAACTTGTGATATTTCCCTCTTCATCTACAAGTTTTGAATACTCCAAATATGAACTTAATCCCTCACTCCATTTATCAGGATAAACAAAATCTTTATCTTTATTGTATGGTGGGTCTATGTATATCATCTTGATAGAGTTATGATATGTTTTTTGGAGTATCTTCAACACTTCAAGGTTATCGCCCTCTATAAAAATATTTTCAG
>JALSMC010000183.1 GCA_026987995.1 Sulfurimonas sp.
TATCCATGGTGTTTTTGGTCAAAGTGAAAAAGAAAAAATAGACTCACTCCTTAAAAAAGAGCAACCTTTTTATGACCCTGGTGATTTAAATCATATAGATGATGTCATAGTAGACTCATTTGTCGGGAAAAGTCGTGCTTTTATCAAAATACAAGAGGGCTGTAACTTTAGATGTTCTTACTGCATCATCCCTTCTGTACGTGGTGATGCTAGGAGTATGAGTGAAGAAAAAATACTTGAACAGGTACAGCGTTTAGCTCTCAATGGTTTTGGTGAGTTTATCTTAACGGGAACAAATGTTGGCTCATACGGACAAGACACAAAAACATCTCTAGCTTCGTTAATGAAAAAAATGTCTCAAATCCGTGGAGTTCGTAGAATACGAGTGGGAAGTGTAGAACCTATACAAATAAGTGATGAGTTTAAAGAAATTTTAGGTGAGCCTTGGATGGAGAAGCATATGCATATAGCACTGCAACATACTTCACCAAAAATGCTCAAACTTATGAATAGACGAAATATTTTTAAACAAGACAAAGAACTTTTTGAACTACTCGCAGACAAAGGTTATGCTATAGGTACTGACTTTATCACAGGGCATCCTGGAGAGAGTGAAGAACTGTGGAGTGAAGCTATGGCTAATGCAAGAGATCTACCACTTACACATCTTCATGCTTTTACATACTCTAAACGCGATGGTACTCCCTCTGCAACGATGAAACCTGAGGTAAATGGTAAAATAGCAAAACAGAGACTTCATGAGATTCAAGATCTTATAAATATGAAAAACTATGAGTTTAGAAAAGCCGTAACAGGTGAACTTGAAGTGTTGATAGAGTCAAAAAAAGATGGTTTGTTTCATGGACTTGATCAGTACTTTAACAAAATCATAATAGATTCTAAAGAAGACCTTATCGGTAACTGGGTGACAGTTGATACCTATAAAGTCAAAGAGGAGAGTAATTATGCCAACATCTAAGTCAAATAGGATAGCACTGTATCTATCTGCATTTATTATTATTGTACTTGTTCTTTTTGCTGTTCTGAGAGATAATGCAGACTCCGTGACTCTCTCTCAAGCAAATACAATGTTACAAAACAAAAGTGTAGAGAAAGTAATTGTCTCTAAAGAGTATGTATATCTCAAAACATCGCACGGTCTTTTCAAAATAGCTTCATCCCAAGTAACTCCACGAATGTTTGTTGATTATAAAGTAGAGATAAGCAATGAGTCAAATATTCTTGTGTATATCTTTTTTAGTATTTTATTTTTAGGTTTGGGTTCGTTTCTTTTTCGTCTTTGGCAAAAGAAAGAAGGTATCTCTTTTACTCTCAATGGTATGGAAAAAGCAAAACCACAGCAAAATACTTCTCAAAATTCAGAAGTACTAGAAGCGACTAAAAGTGATGTTAGTTTTGATGACATCGGTGGTATTAGTGATGTTAAAATAGAGCTTGAAGAGATTATAGATTTTATGAAAAATCCTAAACGCTATAAAAGTTTTGGTGCTCGTATGCCTAGAGGTGTTTTACTTGTAGGTCCTCCTGGTGTAGGTAAGACTATGATAGCAAAAGCTGTGGCAAACGCAGCAGGTGTCCCTTTTTACTATCAAAGTGGTGCTTCCTTTGTTCAAATATATGTAGGAATGGGTGCCAAACGTGTACACGAACTTTTTGTAGCTGCAAAGAAAAATGCTCCAAGTATTATATTTATAGATGAAATAGATGCCGTTGGTAAAAAACGCGGTGGAGAGAGAAGTGATGAGAGAGAGGGGACACTCAACCAACTACTCACAGAGATGGATGGTTTTGAAGGCTCTAGTGGTGTCATTGTTGTAGCAGCTACAAACAAGATAGAGGTCTTAGATGAGGCACTGCTTCGGGCTGGGCGTTTTGATAGACGTATATTTGTAGAACTACCAACTAAAAGAGAGAGAGAATCGATACTAAGCAAGTATCTCGCTAAAATACCAAACGAAGTTGATGTAGGCATAGTAGCAAATATGACAGTAGGTTTTAATGGTGCATCTTTAGCTGCGCTAGTCAATGAAGCAGCACTTCTTTCTCTTCGTCAAAATGCCTTTCATGTAACGATAG
>JALSMC010000184.1 GCA_026987995.1 Sulfurimonas sp.
TGGTAATGTTACTGTCGCTGTAAGTGTTACAAGTAGTGCTACCATTCCGTAAAAGAAATATAGTGACTTGATACCACCTATCTTATCCGCTATATTCCCACCAACTGGGCGAAGAACAGCACCTGCAAAGATACATAAAGCACCAAAGTAACCAGCGATTACTTTTACATTTGTCTCATCAAATACTTCTATACCAAACGCCGACATATCAGCTTGGTAAGTATTCATAAGATAAACCTTCATATATCCAGCAAACCCAACAAATCCACCGAAACTAATTGCATAAAAGAGTGAGAACCACCATGTGTCTTTATCACCAAGCAATTTTACATAGTCTTTAAGCTTTTTAGGACGAGCAGTATATACATCTGCTGGAGCATCTTTTGCTAAAAATAGATATGCTATAAAAACAAGAGTCGCCATAGCTGCACCTACACCAAAAACTGAATGCCATCCCCATAACTCTGCTATCTTTGGAGCAAAAAGGAAGTCAATAACTACACCGATATTACCAGCCCCTGCTATACCTAAAACAACACCTTGAAGTTTTGGTGGATACCACTGACCCGCTTGTGGAAGTGCTACAGCAAACGATGCACCGGCAAACCCAAGTCCTAACGCCACTATAAGCAGTACTTCATAAGTAATAGAGTTATTCATACCCATGTAAAATGCGGTCACAAGCGAGAGTATAACAACCATTTGAGAGATAAGTGCTGTCATTTTAGCCCCTATCTTATCAACTCCAAACCCAAGTAAAATTCTTAAAATTGCGCCTGAGAGTATAGGAAGGGAAAGCAAAGTTGCTTTCTCACCTGCACTCATAATGTGTCCACCTAAAGCTAGTGCTTCAGCTATCTCTGTTGAAAGGGGACCGAGCATAGTCCACACCATAAAACTCATATCGAAATATAAAAAAGCCATAAACAGTGTTGGTGTATGTCCTTTTCCTTTTAGTTCTTTAAACCCTGCCATTGTATTTCCTTGTTTTTGATAGCAGTATTATAATACAAGAGATAAGTAATACTGATGAATGTATGATTAAATTTTAATCATACATCTAAATTCAATATGATTAAAATTTAATCAATGAGAGTAAAATGAAGCCCAATAAGTTTCTCTAAAACCTCTAAAACTTCCGCTTCATCACTTAAAGATTCTACTATAGTATGCATAGCCGCTTGGTAAGGGTCAAAACCTTGGACGATGAGCTTTGCTGCATATACAAGAAGTCTAGTCGATACAGCTTCTTGTATCTCACTATCATCTAGTTGGCGAATCTCTGAGGCTATAGTGACAAGTTTTTGTGCAGTTTCCTCATCCACACCACTTTCCTTTATAAGTATCTCTTTTTCTACATCTGGTATTGGGTAATTAAAAGAGAGCGCGATAAAACGCTGCTTTGTACTAGGCTTCATTCCCTTAAGTACATTTTGATACCCAGGGTTATATGATACAACAAGCATAAAGTCAGGATGTGCTTCTATAACTTCCCCTATACGGTCAATTGGTAAAACACGACGATAATCTGCAAGAGAGTGAAGTACAACGGTAGTGTCTTTACGAGCTTCAATAATCTCATCAAGATAACAAATCCCGCCTTCACGAACAGCTTTAGTCAGTGGACCATCTTGCCAATATGTTCCATTGTCATCTATAAGGTGACGACCTATAAGGTCAGCTGCACTAAGGTCATCATGACAAACAACAGTATACACTTTTCGTCCAAGCTTCTCTCCCATGGCCTCAATGAAGCATGTTTTTCCACACCCAGTAGGACCTTTGATAAGAATTGGCAGGTTCATAGATGCAGCTGCTTCAAATAGCTCGACTTCATTTGCTTGTGCTTTATAGTAAGTTTGACTCATAATTGTTTCCTTATTTTGTTAAGTTTATATAGATTTGTGGTAGAAGTGCAGGTAGCTTTTTACTATCTCTGATGAGGGCATAACCATTTTTACCAAAAAGATAGGGCAGGTACTCTTTTGCTTCTATATCTATGGTGATACAAAAAGGGGTGAGTCCCATCTTTTTTGCTTCAAGTATCGCTTTTTTTGTATCTTCTATGCCGTAGCGCCCATCGTATCTATCTACATCATTTGGTTTGCCATCACTTATGATGAGTAGTAGTCTATTTTGTGTTTGCTGTTTTTTAAGTATTAACGATGCTTCTCGTATTGCCGCTCCGAGTCTTGTGTAGTAGCCAGGTTTGATGGCACTTATACGACCTCGTGTAAATGCGGAGTACTTCTCTTTAAAGTTTTTGATGATTTCTATGCGAACATTTTTATTTTTTAAAGAAGAAAAAGTGTAGATACTAAAGCTATCTTGGAGCTTTTCTAAGGACTCACTAAAAACCATAAGGGTATCTTTTATGATGTCGATGACTCGCATCTCTTGCGTTATACCGGCTTCAGTGGAGAGAGAAACATCGGCGAGTATAAGTGTAGAGATATCTCTAAGTTTTTTCTCATAAGACATATAGAACTTCTGATGATGCCCCGATCTGTTTTGATGGCTTTTGTACTCTATCCAAGTGTCGATGTTTAGTTCATCCCCATCGGAGAGTTTAGAGTTTTTTACCCGCTCTAACTCCATCATATCTAACTGTGATTCTACACTTTTTACCATTTTTTTGAGTCTTTTAGGGAGTTCTTCTGCTTCTATATTTGTAGTGAGGTAGGGCTTTATGTGAACATAGTTTTTAAGGTATTTTTCTTTAGAGTAGTCCCACTCATCTAAAAAATGCCCACCCCCTAAAGGATACTCCTCTTTAGAGTGCATGGAGAGGTCAAGGTCGAGTTTGAGTCGGGCAGAGAGGTTGGCTTTCTTAGCACCCAGTGTTATTTCATCTAAGTCTTCCGCATTATAAAGTGCATCTTCATCAAAACTATCATCTTCACTTCTGTCTACATTTACTTGCTCCATGATGCTCATCATAGCGTCAGGTAAAAAAGCCAAGAGTCCATCTGTCTCTTTTTTATCATCTATCTGATTTGCTTTTTTCTTCATCTTAAGTGTGTCGACTTTTTCAGGTTTGCTTTCATCTCTAGTAGGCGTATGCTCATCATTAAAATCACTATACTTATTAGTGGTGTTTAAGGCTGGGTATATCCAGAAGATAGAAGGAAACTGCTCCTCTTTAGTCTGTGTTTGAGTGTAAAAGGATTGAAATCCTGGGTATTTATTTATAAGTGCATCGATGGCGTTTGTATTAACATCTTCAAGTGTACCTTGATGACTTTGTACCTTTGTAAAGAGTGCTGTTAGCCAATAATAAAGCATCTCGTTTTGCTTTTTGTCTTGAAAATAAGCGATAGAAGAGGGAAGATAAAGAGCATCACTGTCTTGCCAAGGCAGGTAAAAGTGTATGCCACTGCCCGATACTTTCTGTAAAAAAGTTCTTTTCATCTGAATAACTCGTTTATCAGTCATATGTAAGTCTTTTGCTTTGTCACCACCAAGGAGGTGGTAAAAAAGTTTAAGAGATTTACTTATGTCGTCAAATGACACAGCTGCATCTTTAAAAGTTGTATCTGTGTTTTTATCTAAAAAGCGGTTCCAGTACTTGCCTATACTCTCTTCATATTCAAGAGCAGCAAGTATGGAAGCCATTGTTTAAGCCTCTTCTTTTACAAAGAAACTATAAAAGTATGTAAGCAGACCTAATACTGACATCACACCAAAAGCTAAACGCACCATGTAAACAGGTACTATCTCAGTTTGTGTTGCCATGAATGAAAGTGCATCCACATCAGGTAAACGCTGTAAAAAGACCTGCATTGTTCCAGCTATAACAAGAGCTGAAGTCACACCAAGCATACCGATAACCATCATCCAAAAAGCTTTTCTCTCAACTGCTTGTGCTTTGGCACAGTTTCCATGAGGACGACCTCTTAAAATTGGCATAGCATACGAGATGATAGTAAATAGTATCATGATATACGCTCCAAAGAACGAGAGGTGACCATGTGCTGCTGTTAACTGTGTACCGTGTGTAAAGAAGTTAACAGGAGCTAGTGTATGTAAAAAGCCAAGCACACCAGCACCTAAAAATGCCATCACTGCCGTACCTTTTGCCCATGTTAGAGCCATCTTGTTGTCATGGTCGATTCTTCTTTGTTTTGCCATAGTAAACGCATACAAAATCATCAAGAAGAATGGTAAAGGCTCAACTGCCGAAGCGATAGACCCTATCCATAACCAGTAAGATGGAGCACCGATGTAGAAGTAATGGTGACCAGTTCCAACGATTCCTGAAACAAGTGTCATAGCGATGATAAGGTATAACCATTTATCAATATGTTCACGGTCAACACCTGTTACTTTAATAAGTACAAATGAAAGAATAGCACCAAGAATCAACTCCCAAACACCCTCAACCCATAAATGCACTACATACCACCAAAAGAACTTATCTAGTACAAGATTATCAGGTACATAAAACGCGAACAGGAAAAAGACTGCAAGACCGAGAAGACCTGTCAGTAGTACAACTGTTATAACTGTTTTTCTACCCTTGAGTATTGTCATACCGATGTTAAGAACAAAAGCTAATGCTACAACGACTATACCGATTTTAGTGATAGTTGGCTGTTCTAAAAACTCTCGACCCATAGTAGGAAGTAGGTTGTTATATGTAAGCTCTGCTAAAGTTGCATAAGGAACAAGTAGGTAACCAAGTATAGTTGCTACACCAGCAGCCGCAAATACCCAAAACATAATGTTTGCAAGGAGTGGACTCCATAACTCTCTCTCACTCTCTTCTGGCACGAGATAATAAGCTGAACCCATAAAACCAAAAAGAATTAAAACTATAAGTAGGTTTGTATGAACCATACGGGCAACATTAAAAGGAATTTCTGGAAATAAAAAGTCGCCAGCGATATACTGAGTACCAAGTATTAGACCAAAAAGCATCTCTCCTGCGAGAAGAACAAGTGCAAAAATAAAATAATTTTTTGCAACCATTTGTGAACTGTATTTCATCTGATTATCCTTCAATATTTGGTGGCCATTCGTTATCGTCGATACGAGATGTCCAGATTAAGAAGTCAGCAAGATCATTTACTTGTGCTTCGCTGAGGTGAAACTGTGGCATTTTTCTTCTGCCAGGCTCACTTAGTGGTTGTGCTGCCATCCAGCCTTGCATATATGCTTTGAATGCTTCTTCGTTTCCTGCCCCACGGCGGTCAAATACATTACCAAGCTCAGGAGCATAGTATGCACCTTCGCCCATAATAGTATGACAACCAACACAGTTATTCACTTCCCATAGATTTTTCCCACGTGCAACAGACTCTGTAATCTTGTCAGCATGTGATAACTCAGGCACTCTTTGTACTGTGTCTACACTTAGACCAGCAAATACTAAGATGGCAAAAAGAGAACCACCGAAGTAAATATTTCTGGCCATACTTTTAGTAATACGTTCAGACATAAGTAACTCCTTTTTAATTTCTACCTTGAAGTAGTATTTGAAATCTTAACTTAAAAACTCTTAATACTACCTTTAAGTAGTATTTAATACTATTGTAATATAATTTGGGAAAAAGGAGTGCTGATGGAGTTGAATAATACAACACAATATGCGATAAGAATGTTAAGCTATATAGCAAACTCTCATGGCAAGTTACAAAATGCTAAAGAACTCTCACAAATACTTGCAATACCTTATAAATTTTTAACGAAGATTATGACAGAACTCGTAAAATCTGAGTTTATTATCTCTATAAGAGGAAGAGAAGGCGGTTACAAGTTGGCCAAACCTGCATCGCAGATTATGGTTTTAGATATTCTAAATCAGTTTGGAGATATTGTAAAAGAGAACCAATGTATCTTAGGAATAGGTACCTGTGATAGTGAAAACAAATGTTCCTTACACGACCAATGGGTCACACCAAAAGAGATGATGATAAAGATGTTTGCAGAAACAAGTTTAGAAAACCTAGAGGGTGATGAATTTAAGATATGACAAAAATTGCACAAGTAAAAGAGAAATTACCACCAGGTGACTTTGGTATATGGATAATCGTTTATGTTGAGCTTATCACATTTGGGCTACTTTTTGTGGGTTATGCTTTTGCAAGACGACTAGATGTAGCACTTTTTAACGAGTCGCAATTATTACTTGATACTAGATTTGGTTTTGTTAATACACTCATTCTTGTAACAAGTAGTTACTTTGTTGTAAAAGCATTAGAATCTATAAAGCTAAAAGATACACAAAAAGCATCTGCACTTGCTTCAAAATGGCTCCTCTATGCCATGGGCTTAGGACTCGTCTTTATAGTAAATAAAATCATAGAGTTTTCTCAAAAATCAGCACAGGGCATAGACCTCAGTACAAACACTTTTTTTATGTTTTATATTTTACTGACGGTGTTTCACTTTTTACATATGATTTTAGGTGTTGTCATTTTATTTAATGTAAGACAAAACACAAACAAAGGTGCTTACTCTTATGAAAACTACTTAGGGATGCAGACAGGAGCTATTTACTGGCATTTAATAGACCTATTATGGATAGTTCTTTTCGCTCTGATATACATCATAAGGTAATGATATGAATTTTAATGTATGGATAGTTTTAGTTTTTTTAACATGTGTGACTTTTGTTATTGGCTATTTTAACTATGTAAACGCAGCTTTTGTGAGTTATGATAAAAGGACAGTTAATCATAGACTATTTTATGGAACTTAGAAATGTCACTTACGGGTATAGATTTATCCCAACTCTGTGGCTATCAGTTGTTGTTATTTTGATAGCCATAGCTTACTATATGCCAATAAATAAGTAAGAATAAACACTATTTTATAGTATAATAATTTATGAATAAATTTCTTTTCATTTTTTTTATGATATTTACAGCCTCTTATGCATCTGCATCACAGAAGATAGTCGTGCAGTTGGAGTGGAAGTATCAGTTTCAGTTCGCTGGTTTTATCATGGCAAAAGAGTTAGGCTTTTATAAGGAGCTTGGTTTAGATGTCTCACTCCAAGAGTCCACAAAACATGTAGATGTTGCTGATGTAGTTGATGGTAAGATTGATTATCTTGTGAGCAATAGTCTCTTACTTTATAATGAAGAGGGGCTGTATGATCTGACACTACTTGCAACATATTTTCAAACATCTCCTTTAGTTTTTGCAGTACAGCCAGATATTTTAAAAGTACAAGATCTTAAAGGTAAAAAGATTGTCATAAATGATAGTGAACGTACAAATAGCTCTTTAGCAGTTTTACTTAAACATTATGCAATTGATACAAATAACACAACATTTATACAACCTAACTATGAAATGAATGATTTTATACAAAAAAAAGTCGATGCAGTCGCTGCTTTTACCTCGGATGAACTTTTTGAATTAGATGAAAAAGGTGTAGATTACAATATCATAGACCCAGTAGACTATGGTTACACAACAACAGCGATTAATCTCTTTGCAAACTATGATAAAGTTATAAACA
The DNA here is from genome assembly GCA_026987995.1 of Sulfurimonas sp. Lineage (GTDB taxonomy): Bacteria > Campylobacterota > Campylobacteria > Campylobacterales > Sulfurimonadaceae > Sulfurimonas. The sequence continues at coordinate 7,472 of JALSMC010000184.1, forward strand.
ATCCACAAGAAATTACAAACTTTTTAGAAGCAACAAAAAAAGGCTGGAAATATGCACTCAATCACATAGATGAGGCGACGGCACTTATACATGAAAAATATCGACCTGAAAAATCTTTGGACGCATTAAAGTATGAAGCGAATGTAACTAAAAAATTGATGATTGAGAGTCTATATGACATAGGTGAAATAAACAGTGCTAATCTTGTAGCATCTTACGAGCAGTTAGTAAAGTTAGGTCTTTTTCAAAAGAGTATATATGATCTTCATATGTTGAGTCTTGAGACTTATAAAAATAGACAACATTTATACCTCTCACAAGAGCAAAGACAATACCTTAAGACAAAAAAAGAGATAAGTATCTGTGTCGATCCTGAGTGGAAACCTTTTGAGTGGATTGATGAAAATGGAGAGTATAAAGGTATGGGTGCAGATTACTTTGATGCTTTTATATCTCAAGTAGGTATTCCTTATCATTTGCATAAAACACAAAACTGGGCACAAACACTAGACTCTTTAAAGAGTGGAAAATGTGACCTTTTACCAATGGTTAGCATAACTAAACCACGAAAAGAGTTTCTTTCATTTACAGATGCATATTATAAGATGCCATATGTAGTTGCGACAACACTTGATAAGCCTTTTATTGAAGATATTAGCACACAACTAGATAAAAAGTTTGCTGTTATTCGTGATTCTGCAGTGATTGACTCTGCAAAAAAACTCTATCCAAGTATAAAGTTTGTAGAAGTGAGTACTGTTGCCGAGGGTATATCTTTTGTAAGAGAAGGAAAAGTGTATGGGCTTATCAATACTACAGCAGTTATATCGCAACTTATGTATGAAGAGGGTTTTATAGATATTAAAATTGCGGGAGCTTTACCAATTGGGTATAAAATGGCAATAGGTGTTAGAAAAGAAGAACCATATTTGCGTAATATTTTACAAAAAGCTATACAAAATTTTCCAGTAGATAAAAAAGAGACAATAGAGCAGAGATGGCTCTCTATAGTTGTTTCACAAAAACAAGACTTTACTCTAGTGTATATAGTTCTATCAGTTGCATTACTTCTGTTAAGTGCATTTTTTTATAGACAAATACTTTTAAAGAAGTTAAACAGAAGGCTTGAAGCATTAGCACACTTTGATACCCTTACAAAGCTACCAAACCGATCTCTTTTTTATGATAGACTCCATAAAACTATAAATGGAGCTAAACATGATAATAAGCAGTTTGCACTTTTCTTTATTGACCTAGATAGATTTAAGCAGATAAATGACTCACTAGGGCATCACATAGGTGATGAGGTGCTTAAAATCATATCACAGCGTTTATCAAGGATAGTGAAGAAAAAATCTACTATAGCACGTCTTAGTGGTGATGAGTTTACAATTATCATGGAGTCGGCAGATGTAGAAGAAGATGCAACTGTTTTAGTAAAAGAGATATTAGAAGTGTGTACTCAAACTATATCTATTGTAGGGGAGACACTTTATCTCTCTGCTAGTGTAGGTATTAGTATGTATCCACAAGATGCACAAGAAGCAAATGATCTTGTGAAGTTTGCAGATACCGCAATGTACAAGGCAAAAGAAGAGGGGAAAAATCGTTATAAGTTTTACTCAAAAGAGTTTACAATATTGGCACTTAAGAAAGCAACTCTTCAAAATAGACTTCGTGATGCTATAAAAAATGATGAGTTCGTTGTGCATTATCAAGTACAAATAAATGCACAAAACAACTCTATAATTGGAATGGAAGCTCTTGTTCGTTGGGTGCAAAGTAATGGAAACATTATCTCCCCTGCTAGTTTTATTCCTATTGCTGAAGAGACAGGACTTATAGTTGAAATAGATCAAATAGTAATGAAAAAGGCGATGGCTCAGTTAGCATACTGGACTCAAAATGATCTCTTTAATGGTACTCTTTCTTTAAACCTTGCTGCAAAACTATTAGCACAAGAGAACTTTATAGAAATTGTTCAAGAAAATTTAAAATTTTATAGTATAGATGCAAAGAGAATAGAGTTTGAATTAACAGAGAGTGACATTATGGCAAGACCCCAAGAGGCGATAAAAAAACTCAATAGACTTCATAACCTCGGTGTTAAAATATCTGTAGATGATTTTGGTACTGGCTATTCATCACTCTCATATCTTAAACGTTTTCCTATAGATAAGCTCAAAATTGATCAATCTTTTGTAAGAGATTTACCTTCGGATGAAGAGGATTGTGCAATAGTTAAGGCTATCATTGCACTTGGTGAGAGTTTAAGTCTAACACTTTTAGCAGAGGGTGTTGAAGAGGAGAGTCAAAAACTATTTTTAGTTGAAAATGGCTGTGATTATATTCAAGGTTATCTCTACTCAAAACCACTTCCAGCAGATGAATTTGAAGAGTTTATCAAAACATTCAAAAAAGCTGTGTAAAATTTAAACAGAGATTTTCTCCTAAAAATAGATTTTTATGTATAATTGCGAATATTAAGCCAGCGGAGAAGTATATGCAAACGCCACTAGAAAGTTTTATAGACCACAAAGCCGATACAGGAATGCAGTGTGGTTCTTACGGCATAGATGTACCAGCACTCAAAGAGGGTGAACAGTACCGTTTTCACTTTGACGCGGTTGCTTGTGTTGGGTGTCGCTGTTGTGAAGTGGCCTGTAATGAGCAAAATAATAATCCCGCAGATATAAAATGGCGTAGAGTTGGAGAGATGGAGGGAGGAGAGTTTCCTGCGTTTACACAGATGCTCAACTCCATGTCATGTAACCACTGTATAGACCCTGAGTGTCTTATAGGCTGTCCTACAAATTCATACATAAAAATCCAAGAGACTGGTATAGTTATTCACGATGATGACACTTGCATTGGGTGCCAGTACTGTACATGGAACTGTCCTTATGAAGTACCTGTTTTTCACGAAGAACGAAATATCGTTACAAAATGTCATATGTGTCATGAGCGCCTTGATGTGGGTCAATCTCCTGCTTGTGTTCAAGCATGTCCAACAGGTGCAATAGAGATAGAAGCGGTAAACATACAAGAGTGGTTAGAACGTGATATTGACAAAGAGGCAAATATGCCCTTTCTCCCAGATGCTCGTATAACAAACTCAACTACACGCTACACACTTCCAGATAACCTACCACAAGATATGAAAGAGGTAGATGAGCATATACTTAAACCTGGACACAAAGAGTTACCACTTGTTTTTATGACAGTACTGACTCAGATTTCTTTAGGTGGATTTCTCGCACTCTTTTTAGGCGATGTTATGAGTCTTTTCGGATTTGAAGCGACAAACTGGATTATGGCTCTTTTAGTGATGTTACCAGCGGCATTAGGTCTGCCTCTTTCAGCACTACATCTTGGTCGTCCATTTTTAGCACTTACTGCCATGAAAAACATAAAAACTTCTTGGCTCTCTCGTGAAGCCGCTGCACTTGGAGCCTTTGTTGGGCTGATGAGTGGTGTTGTGGCTGTATACTTTTTTGAAGTAAATCATATCTTGCGTTTAGCCCTTGAGAGTGTAACACTCTTTATTGGTCTTTACGGTATCTATGCACAAGCGATGATATACCGTATAAAAGCCCGTCCTTCATGGGATAGAGTGACAACAAACTTCAAGTTCTTTGGTGTTGCTTATGTGGGAGTATTTCTTTTAGCATTTTTAAGCTCACTACTCAGTCTAAGTGATGTAGTTATTCCACTTATCGCTATGGGAATGCTAGGAGCTTTAGCACAACTTTTCTTTACCTATGAAGATACAAGAAGTTTAGATACCATAGAGGCGAACCAGTATCAATTACAACGCACAAAAAGACTCTTAAACGAGAACTTTCCTAAGATTAAAATAGGGCGAATAGTAAGTTTAGTGTTAAGTGGCGTTATACTACCTCTTTTAGCACTTGTTTTTGCAGGAAGTGGCTTTTTTGGACTTACTTCACTTGTGATGTTGTTTGTTTTACTTATCAGTTTTATGAGTGAGATAAGTGATAGATTTTTATTTTATACCACAGTTGCACCTCTAGGTATGGCGGGTGGATTTTTTGTAGGAAAACAACGATGATAGCAAAGATAAAAGATTTTTTAGGTTTTGATATAAAAGAGGCGAAGTACAAGCTCTCACACGACCCAATGTTTGGTATGATAAGTGATGCAAATAAGCCTGATAAATGGGTTTTTTCAACATGTGGTTACTGTGGTGTTGGTTGTGGACTCTACATCGGTGTTAAGGATGGAAAAGCAGTCTCAACAAAAGGTAACCCGGCTCATGGTGTTAACATGGGAACACTCTGTCCTAAAGGTTTGTCTGAACACCAGATGATAAACTCTAAAGATAGAATAATTACACCACTTATAAAAAAAGATGGGAAATTAGAAGCGGCTTCATGGGATGAAACTTTTACTAAAGTGAGTTCTGAGTTTAAACGCATTGCCAAGACTCATGGTGAAAAAGCGGTAGCTGTCATTGGTACGGGTCAACTTCTAACAGAAGAGTTTTATACTCTTGGTAAGTTCGTACAACTTGGTCTTAAAACAAATAATTTTGATGGAAATACTACTCTTTGTATGGCTTCTGCCGTTATGGGTTATAAGCAGTCTCTTGGAAGTGATGGTCCTGTTTCTTCTTATGAGGACTTTCAACATGCAGATACTATTTTTCTTATCGGTGCTAATATCGCAGATAATCACCCTATAATCACCCTGCATATAAACAAAAATCCAAATAAAAAAGTGATAGTAATAGACCCAAGAGCAAGTAAAACATCACAAATGGCGGATGTTTTTGTTCCTATAAAACCGCGTACTGATTTAGCACTTTATAATGGGCTTGCATATATCGTGATGGAGCAGGGTTGGGAAGATGAGGGTTACATAAAAGCTAATACTAACGGCTATAAAGAGCTTAAAAAACACCTTCAAGATTATCCTCCTCAAGAGGTTGCAAATATTACGGGTATAGATGTAAAAACACTCTATGAACTCGCTCGTGAATTTGTTTCTAGTGACGCAGTTATCTCTGCATGGACTATGGGTGTTAACCAGTCTTTTATGGGTACAGATACGGTGAGCGCTATAATAAACTTACACCTACTAACAGGGCATATCGGAAGAGAGGGCACAGGTCCTTTTTCTATTACGGGTCAATGTAACGCGATGGGTACTCGTGAGACAGGCTTTACTTCAAGCCTTCCAGGTTATAGAGGTTTTGGCGATGAGCAGGCTTTAAAAGAGTATGCGAGCATTGTAAATGTGCCAGAGGAAATAGTTCCAACATCTCGTGGGTATAAATATGCTGAGATAATAGATGCCATAGATAGAGGCGAGATAAAAGCTCTTTGGATAACAGCAACAAATCCACTAGTAAGCTTTGTAAACCAAGAAAAACTTCGTAAGACATTAGCTAAACTTGACCTACTCGTAGTACAAGATGCTTTTTTCGGAGATACAGCACAGATAGCAGATGTAGTCTTTGCAGCAGCAACATGGGGAGAAAAAGAGGGTGTCTACACAAACTCTGAACGCCGATGTAACCGTGTAAACAAAGCAGTAGAGCCACAGGGTGACTCTAAAAGTGACTTTGATATCATACTAGAGTTTTCTAAGTACTTCGAGGGTGTAAATGAGATGCTTTTTCCTTCATGGACGAAACCAGGGGATGCTTTTGATGAGTGGAAAAAAGTCTCTAAAGGACAGCTGTGTGACTACTCAGGTATAGACTATGAACTGCTTGAGAGTGAAAATGGTGTGCAGTGGCCATGTAACGAAGCTAACCCTAAAGGTACGAAGCGTTTATACTCTCCTGACATGGCATTTAGAACTAAAGATAAAAAAGCAAATCTTATTTGTGCAGATTGGTTTCCTATGGCAGAGTCTCAAACACCAGAGTTCCCAGTCATACTCAACACGGGGCGAACGGTTGAGCAGTGGCATACACGTACTAAAACGCGAAGCATAGATATACTCAACGACTTAGCACCTGAAGCATGGGTAGATGTAAACCCTAAAGATGCACAAAAGCTCAAAGTAAAAAGTGGCGATAGAATGGCACTCTCTTCAGTTCGTGGTCGCATAGAAGATGTCATAGTTAGAGTGACTGGAAGTGTACGTGAAGGTAATGTTTTTGTACCTTTTCACTTTAATGAACAGCTTATAAATACTCTGACCAATGAGAGTTTTTGTCCAAAGTCAGGAGAGCCAAACTTTAAACAAACGGCGATTCAACTTCATTCAAGCGAAGTTCCAGAGGGACTTACTATAAAAGAGACAGAGATTAGTGGAGAGATAGAGCATCTTAAAACTACCTATGAGGGTATAAAAACAAGTGTGGCGTTTAAAACAAAAGAAAAGTCTAGAGTAGATGGATAAAAAATAAACAACAAATGAGTCTCTTTTTAGATATAAATGGGTAAAATAGATAAAAAAATGGTAGAATTCGAAATATATAAGCAGATGGACAGGGAATGAAGGTATTAGAAAAAGCACATAAAGTTAGAAGTTACAAACTTAATAAGATTGAAGAACTTAAAAAACTAAAAACACCACAAGAAGCATATGATAAGTTAGATGAGTATGCAAAAAATGGTTTTGATTCTGTTCCCGCGGAAGATAAGTCATACTTTTTAAAATGTTTTGGTATCTACTACCGTCCTGCAACTCCAGAAAAATTTATGTTTAAACTCCGTATTCCTGGTGGTTTTATGACATCAGCTCAGGCAAAAGTCATAGGTGAATGTTCTCAAGAGTTTGGACAAAACTACCTTGACTTAACAACGCGCCAGCAGATAGAACTACGCTACTTAAGTGTTGAGAGTTTACCTATAATAGTAAAGCGTTTAGATGCAGTTGGATTGTCCGGTCACCAAACTGGAGTAGATAATATTCGAGGTATTGTCTCTGACCCTTTTGATGACATGGCGTTTGATAATGT
>JALSMC010000185.1 GCA_026987995.1 Sulfurimonas sp.
ACCATTTAAAAATCCAGATAAAATAATAAAGGTAAAAGAACTCATACAAAAACGCTACCATGATGCTTATATAAATAAGTTCTTAATTATAGATACAGTTACTCCTGTAAATGTTTGTAAACAAGAGAAACAAAAAGTTGTCAAAGTTGCAAAAACTGTAAAAGTAGAGAAAGTAAAAGTAGCAAAAGTAACGATAGTGCAAACAACTCCCCAAGTTCAGAAACCCACTGTCTGGATAGTACTTTTTATACTTGCTTTCTTGAGTTTTATGATAACTCTTATTATATTACTGAAGTATAAAAAAGAAAACAGTGCCCTTAAAGAAGAACTCGTCCAATTAAAAGAGAGTAGCGAAAATAGTGATATGAACTTTGATGATATAGATTTCGATGATATTGACTTCGAAGACATAGATTTTGATGATATAAGTAATAGGCCATAAATAACTTCACAATCAATGAGAAGAGAAGCTATAAGATGCAAGGCGAAAATCCGAAGGAGCTACTAGTAGCTTCAAGGGTTTTTAACGAAGTAGCTTGTATCTTATCTTCTCACCCGCAGGGCAACATTTGAAAAATTCATCTTCTTCGTTGAACTTCACTTAAGCGTATTCATACGCCCAAGCAAAGTTCGCCTTGAATATAAACCTTTTAAATGTTGTTGCTTGTGAAGTTATTTATGGCCTATTACTTATTAGATAAATAACTTTTAAATTAGCGCAATCCGAATATCATCATAAGGAACTTCCCCATCCAAAAGCTCGAAAATAGGTTTGAGCCGAGGGTTCCCATCTTCACTAAAATCATCTTTATTATTTCTCTCTTTGATTTTTACAAGTGCATCTTGGATAGACTTAACAATACTAGCATCGGGTAAGAACTTTTCAATATTAAGTTCTTTATCCTCTTCTTTTAAAGTACGAAGATGGTTGATGATAGTTCCCTTGCTCATACCTCTGTTTTTAGCCAAATTATCTAAAGAAGAAGAACTCTCTATAAGCTCTTTTGTCTGCATATGAGTAGGAGTGCTACTGCGTTTAACAAGTTTTTTCTCTGACTTTAGTATACTTTCTTGGCTTTGTATCTGCTCTATATCAACAAGTCCATCTATACTGAGTATATAAGTTTTAAATATCTCTTTGAGTTTTTCTTGAGGCACAGCAGATATCTCATCACTCGCTTTTTTTGAAGCCGCTTTGATTCTGTCATCTATGTGTAAGATAAGAGGGTCAACAAGCAGTGCTTTATCATTTAAACCCATTAAACGCAGTCCATTTATGTTCTTTATACGTGAAAGTGCAACGTAGCCTTGTCCTACTTCAAATGTTTTTGAGAGGTCTATCTCAGCAGAGTCAAGTGTCATCCCTTGTGACTTGTGTATGGTTATCGCCCATGCAAGTTTGAGAGGGACTTGCATAACTTTAGCGACAATGTTCGCGTTTTCATTTTCCATCGTCCACTCTTCTAAGCTTACTTTTATGAGTGAGCCATCAGAAGTTTTTACTATGGGGAGTTTTGTCTCTTTGTTAAAGTCTACTATGACACCAGTCGTTCCATTTACATAGCCTAGTTCATGATTGTTTTTTATGAACATAACTACTGCATCTTTTTTGAGATTTATCTCCTCTAAAACAAGTGAAGATTTAAATATTCGCTCAATATTTTTTGCACTTCCTTCTGATTTGTAAGTAAATGTAAGCGCAGGATTATTGATTTTATTTAACTCTTGCAAGTTTATTCTGTCCACATCCATGTTGTGAGTATAGAGTTTTGTAGGAGTGAAATCTGTGTTAAGTTCTTTCTCAAACCTCGCGTTTAGAGCATCATAAGAGTCGTTTGAAACAGAGCCACTTCTTATCTCATCCAAGATACTGATGAGCACATTGTCATCTTGGCGAAACTTCTCTTGTAGATAACAAGTTTTTAAGTCTAGTGCTTTCCATGAAGGAGATTGCCATGCAAAGCGTTTCTCAGTAGGAACTCTCGATATAGGAGGGAGCTGGAAAAAATCTCCTGAGAGTATGGTTTGAACACCACCAAAAGGCAGGCTGTTTTGTTTAAAGGCTTGGAGTATTT
>JALSMC010000186.1 GCA_026987995.1 Sulfurimonas sp.
CTTGGGTTTTTGATTTATATCATTAGAAGAAGTGTTTCAAATCCTATACTTAACCTTGCAAATGTTGCTGATGAACTTGCAGAGGGCGATGCTGATATGAGTAAAAGACTTCCTGTAGAGTCTTCTGATGAACTCGGTCAAGCAAGTAAAAGTTTTAATACTTTTCTTGATAAAGTAGAGCAGATTGCTTTAAACGCTCAAGAAGAAGCTAGAAATGCTGAAGAAGCAGTAGAGTTAGCACATGCTCAAGCAGAAAAAAATAGACTTACACTTTCTCTCTCAACAGAGATGATAGAAGGTGCTGTAAACAATGCAAACAATCTTAGAGAAAGTATGAGTAACAATGTTGAAAAAGCAAATCAAGTCAATGAGCTTAATGCTAAAACAAGTGAAGTCATAGAGAGTGTGACTGTTTCAACTGAAAATATGAGAGAGAGTATCGGTTCTATTACTCAAATGGTTGGTGATTCAAGACAATCAGCAGATGATCTCAATACTAATGTTCAAGAAATTTATAGTGTAATTGCTCTGATTAAAGACATAAGTGATCAAACAAATCTACTCGCTTTAAACGCGGCGATAGAAGCTGCTCGTGCAGGTGAGCACGGTCGTGGTTTTGCTGTTGTTGCGGATGAAGTTCGAAAACTTGCAGAACGTACACAAAAAGCAACAAGTGAAGTAGAAGCAAACATTAGTGTTTTAAAACAAAACTCTATTAGTATGAGTGAAAATAGTGAAAAAATTGAAGAATATTCTCTCTCCTCACAAGATACACTAGATGAATTTGTTTCAGTGCTTGAAACTTTGATAGGAAATGCTAATCTTATTACTCAAGATAGTGAAGTTATAGGCAGAGAACTTTTCTCAAATATGGTTAAGCTCGATCATATGGTTTATAAAAACCATAGTTATGCTTCTATGCTTGCTGGAAAACAGGACAATGACTTAAGTTCACATACATCATGTGCCTTTGGAAAGTGGTATGATGGTGAAGGTAAAAAAGAGTTTGGAAAAAAACAAGATTTTAATGCTATCGCCCCAGCACATCAAGCAATTCATGACAATATTAACAAGGCAATGACACTTATAAACAGTGGTAAAATAGATGAAATAATTGCACTTTTTCAAGAAACAGAGATAGCTTCATCTGATCTGTTTAGATACCTTGATAGTATAAATAAAGAGAGTTAGTTCTCTTTATTTTTTTTGCTTTTAAGTACAAAATAAAATATCCCCGCAATTACTACAAAAACTACTGTTCTAATAGTTAGTGTTGTTATGTCCGTTGCATCATCCATAAATACCTCCAATTTAATTTTTAAAATAATAACATAAAATCATACTTTTAAAAAGAATTCTTTTATCTAAAGTGCAGTATGATAGTATAAATATATTTTATTATACAAGGTTAATGAATGTTTCAAACAATAAAAGCAAAATTTATAATAAATCTCAGTGTGTCCATTATCGCTCTTATAGTAATTTTAATTGTTGCATACGGTTTGGCTATTAGCAATATCAAAGAAATTATGATTAGTGATGTGTCAAATGTTGCTAAAACATTAAAGAAAAACTTGATTTTTATATCTAAAAATGAAGCGCTATCTTTAAAAGATAAAGAACTAAATAAATTAATCCTCTCTATGTCTGTGGGAAAAACTGGATATGTATATATTATAGATAGTAAAGGAAAACTTTTAGTACACCCTAAAAAACAGGGTAAAAGCTTAGCGAACACTGATTATGGTGCTTATATCATTTCACATAAAGAGGGTGGAGTATATGAATACAAGTCTTCAACAACAGGACAAGAGAAGTTAGCTGCGTTTGAGTACCTTCCTATGTGGGATGCTTGGGTAGTCCCGGGTGTAAATAAAGCCGACTATTTTGATGATATAAATAAACACTTTATTGAATACTTCTCTTTTTTACTTTTTGGTGCGATATTTATATTGTCTATATTGAATTATTTCACAGGAAGAGTTGTATTAAATAATGCGGTATCTATTCAAGATGTTGCACATGACCTTAGTTATGGTGAGGGGGACTT
>JALSMC010000187.1 GCA_026987995.1 Sulfurimonas sp.
CCCTTTTTGTATCTTAGATGCAAGAAGTGGAGAGAGTTTATAACCCACAACACGGTCAAGCATACGACGAGCTTGTTGTGCATTTATCATGTCCATGTCAAGAGTACGAGCTGATTCAAGAGCATGTTTGATAGCAGTCTTAGTGATCTCGTGAAAAACTATACGAGGTAATTCAGCAGGGTCTTTTTTAATAGCATGGGCAATATGCCACCCAATAGCTTCACCCTCGCGATCCTCATCGGTCGCGATATAGATAGTGTCAGCTTTTTTGGCAAGAGCTTTTATCTCTTTAACGATGGCAGCATTCTCTTTTGCTACTGAGTAAGTAGGAACAAGGTGCTTTGTCTCTTCATCAACTTTGATTCCAAAACGAGATTTAGGAAGGTCACGGATATGCCCTTTAGAAGCGATAACCTCATACCCTTTTCCTAAAAAGTTCTTTATAGTCTTCGCTTTAGCGGGGGACTCTACGATAATTAATTTCAAATAGTATTCCTATATATATAGTATAGTAAATTGGTTTTAGTTTTGGAAGTGTAGCTAAAAAAGATAAAATTGTGAAAATTGTTTTGATTATTATTAAAATTACTATAGAGTTCTATAGGAGAAATTCAATGATAAGAGTAACAAAAGAGATAGTAGGGTGCGATGATTTTGAGTTAGGGATAAAAAGAGAAACACCTTTGAAATATATCCTGACATACCCTAAAAATGTAGTTCCAAAAGCCATTGTATTTATAATTCCTGGTTTTGGAGAAGATACAAACAGTGGATATATGGAGCATGTAAGTAAATATGTGGCGGAAAATTTTTCTGTTGGCGTTGTAAATGTTTTTTATCACTGCTTTAATTCAAGAGAAACCAATGGCGCTACTTTAGAGTTTGATGATTTTGATATCGATGTTTTAAAAAGAGTGATTCATAAGTATGATATAGACTTTTCAAATGTAGGAGAGATAACAAAAGAGAGTGTGATACAGAGGTTAAGTGCCGAAAATAAAGAGATGAGTATTTCCATGACCTTAGTACCCTCTAATGAAGAGTATCAAAATTTTGGGGTGATGCAAGCACTAGACCATTTATATGTTTTAGAAGATATCAAAAAGATGTCTGGATTAGAGGGTGTAGATAAAGTTATATGTATTGGGAGTAGTCATGGAGGCTATATCGCAAATATGATTGCAAAGATTGACCCAAATGCGATTGATTATGTTATAGACAACTCTTCTTATACAAAAGCTCCCTTAAATTATGTAGTTGGTAAAGATATCAATATTGATTTTTCTGAGTTTAGAGTAATAAATAAGAAAGTAACTATTAACTGTTTTGTACAAACATATTGGACTACAAAAGAGAGTTCGCAATACTATTTTTCAGATGATAGAAAGAGTATAAGAAATTTAAATAACACTGAGCATATTAAAACAATGGCTCAAAATGCAAACTCTAAAACAAAGTATATATTTTATCACTCTAGTGAAGATGCTTTAGCTCCAGTAGCCGACAAAATAGCTTACTCGAAAACACTAGAGTCGTATGGATTTGAATGTACCTTAAAGATTGTATCCAAGCAAGAAGATGTTGATGGAAAATTTATTAAAAACTTACACCATGGTATGGGAATGTCGATGAAAGAGCTTATAAATATTGAGTTACCATTCATTTTAAAAGAATTTGAAGAACAAAAAAATATCTCTAATATACAAAACGCAACTACATATAAATGTAGTGATATAACTTATGTTTTTGATTTATCCGAGAGTAAATGTATAAATAATGAAAAAAAAGATGAAATTTCCTAAAGTTATTTTTTCTCTTACCGATATTACTAACATCTAGAGGCAAGGAAGCCAACAGATAAAATAAAAATATAGAGCCAAAAGCTCTTCCATAGAAAAGGATTTATTATGGGTTTTAGAATTAACACAAACATCGGTGCTATGAATGCACACAGAAACTCGACTATGAACAATGTTGAACTTGATAAAAGTTTAAATGCTCTTTCTTCAGGTCTTAGAATTAACAAAGCTGCTGATGATTCAGCAGGTCTTGCTATTGCTAACAAACTTTCAGCTCAGTCTCAAGGACTTGGCCAAGCGGTTCGTAATGCAAATGATGGTATTGGTCTTTTACAGACTGCTGATGGTGCATTAGAAGAGTATGGAAACATTACTCAGCGTATTCGTGTTCTTGCGGTTCAATCAGCCAATGATACACAAGATGCTCAGTCTCGTTCATACATTCAACTTGAGGTTAACTCACTTATTTCAGAAGCTGATCAGATTATGACAAGTACAAACTTTAATGGTAAAGGTTTACTTAACGGATCGAGCGCAACGTTAATTATGCAAGTTGGATATCAATCTGCGGATACTATTGATGTTGGTATTTCAGATCTTGGTAATTTTGGTGTAGTTGATGTATCAACACAAGCTGCTGCAAATGCTGCTATTAGTGCAATGGATGCAAAAATTGTTGTTATTGATAGTACTCGAGCAGATATGGGTGCGAACCAGAATCAACTTGAGTCTGTTATTCGTAATATTTCTGTAACACAGGTAAATATTTCTGCTGCGGAATCTAATATTCGAGATGTTGACTTCGCCGCCGAGTCCGCCAACTTTAACAAAAGAAACCTACTTGCACAGTCAGGTTCTTATGCGATGAGTCAGGCAAATGCTGTTCAGCAAAATGTAATGAGACTTTTACAGTAGTAACTACTTCTCTTACTTTTATAATCTCAGGTTTTTCCTGAGATTATTTTTTATCTATCGCTTCTTTTAAAATCTCTTCATATTTTTCTTCTATTTCGATAAGTACTCGTGTTATATTTTCTGTAAGGTATTGAATATGCTTTTTAGGATGTTCTAACTCTTTTGTGTTAAGAATATCGAATAGATAAGTAACAATATATTTCATATAAAAAAGATATATTAATGTTATAGAGTTTGTTTGAATGTTGTTCGCACTTGGGAGGATACTATCCATGAAGCTTGAAAAACGTGATTTATACTTTTCAACATTAGCTGTAATTTTTGTTTTTTGAAATCTTTGTACAATTGCCTTTTTTTCTTTTGCATCATCTATTAAATTTTCAAGGTTTTGATATTCACTTTTACTCAAACCTTTTTGTGAAATTTTATTTAGGCTTGAGCAAATTTCATCATGAATAATCTTTTTATCAAGTATCTTAAATTGTGAAATATCTATAGAATCAATATGAGTAGGAGTAGTTTTATTAAAATGGGCTCCATCGTTTAAATTGTATGTTTTTTGATCTGCTGTTTGTATTTGCATTGTAAAAAGGTTAATATTGCTTATAGATATTAAAAAGTTAGATGTTGTAGTGACTTTCTCTTGAAAGTTTCCTTGTGTCTTTACTGTACTCGTGTTCATAGTGAAAGTATCTTCAACTATACCTGTCTTTTCAAGATCTAGTTTTTGTGATTGGATATGTTCTTCTGTGTGTGTTGCCCCTGTCTCTTGGTCAAGTGCTAAGTCTAAACCTAAGAGGTATAACTCTTTAACATTTAAACTTAAAGAGAGACCAAAACTTTGTGAACCTACACATGGTGCGATAATAGAGCCAAAGTTTTCTTTGAACTGTGTAATATTCTGATAGATAAAAAGATGTTCATCATTTATCAGGTCTATATGTTCTTGAAGTACAGAAGAGGAAAATATTGCCACTGTATTTGCTAGATAGTTTTTAGAGTCTATATCTTTGTAGTGTGCTAAACTGGCCTCAAACCCATCAGCATGTGTGACTATATCTGGAGTGATACCCTCTTTATAAAGTAGGGATAAAGAAGCAGAAACAGCCATAACGATGAAACGGTTATGATGCTCTTTTAACCACTGTATATGTTTTTTAAGAGAGGGACCAGCTGCTACGAGTAAGAGAGGTTTTTGAGAAAAAATAGTGTTCTGTTGTTTGTTTTTAACATTGATAAACCTGTATTTATTTGCTAATAAATGAAGAGGCTTTGTAAGTTGTCCTAAGAGTGCTGTATATGTAAAGCTTAAATGATTTTGTGTAGCTATAACTGTTTGTATATCCTTAAACTTTATCTCTTTGTGATGGTGCATCTGATAAAATTTTATAAAATGATTATAGGTATAAAGATCACTTAAAAAATCTGAGATAGTCTCTTGGTGTTTCTCATCATCAAATATCCAAAAAAACAGTTTAGCTTCTTTTGCGATTTTAGCATAGTTAGTTGTAAAGAGCGAAAGACGAAAAAGTTCTAAATCATCTTCAATGATAAGATACTGTTTTGCTTTAATTTTTCTATGGACTGATTCAATATGCAGACCGAGTCCTACACCAAGAAATACAAATTTATATATCTGTAGCATCGTAGTTTTAGTCTTATGAGCAACCTTATTTGCATAATCAACTATTGGAATAATCCCACTATAAGAGCTCTCTAAAACACTCTTTTGTGTATAGTGGTCAATGTCATGTTGTGAAAATTCCCTATGTATAAAGGTCTCTAAAACATTTTCATTTTTACTATAGTTAATAGAGTCTGCTACTAGCCTTGCATGTTCTTTACTGTTGATGGAGTAAAGAGAGCCTTCTACACCAACTTCTTCAACATTAAAATAGTTATCGTCGTAGTTTAAGTCATATTTTTCTTTATAGTGACCATGATTAATGGCACTCTCTAAAGCTATAATATTGTTGTAAACTGATGGTTGATATGTTTTAAGGTATTGGATATTATTATGATAATTCTTTTCTACAGTTTTTTCGATACTTTGCATTTATTGAGCTTTCCTATGACGAAATTTAATTATTTGTAGCAAATTATATACCATGTTCTAGAAGTGTTTGAGCAAGATAAAAATCAATTCTCTCATCAATATCAATAGAGTGCTCTTTACTCATCACAAAAGCAAAGATATTTTTTTTGAGAAAAAAGCTTTTTTCTTCTAAAAACTTTTCTAGTTTGCAGATATATATTGCACCATTAAGTCTATAGTATGGTTGTAGATCTTGACTTCTGCTTTTGAGAACTATGGGGGATAAAAAGTTTTCCATTGAACAATCATCTTCTAAGGTATTTGCCCAAAGAGGAGAGTGCTCCATTTGACACACACTAATGATAGCATCAGCATCTTTCTCTTCTAAAAGTTTAATTGCATTTTGGATATCTTGAGTATCGCGTAGTGGTGAGGTAGCTTGTAATAGGATGATATAATCAGTTTCTTCAGAGTTTTTAATAGCATGAATAATAGCATCATTTGTCGATGCAGTGTCACTTGCAAGTTCAAATGGTCGTTTTAATTTTTTAGCTCCATACTGTGTAGCAATATCTAAGATTTTCTCATCATCACTTGAAACTAAGGTTGTAGTTATTTGAGGTGTTTGAAGTGCTGCCTCTATACTCCATGCGATAAGCGGTTTTCCAGCCAAATCTAAACTATTTTTATGAGGAAGGCGTTTACTCCCTCCGCGTGCAGGTATAATGGCTAAAAATGTTTTCTTTTTGCTCACTCATAGACCTCTTTAAATTCATCATTTGCCTGTTTAAACTCTTCTATACGACCGATGTCAAGCCAATAATCATGGATTGCAAATGAAATTGTCTTAAGTTTTTTACTTATGGCACTTTCAAAAAGTGTCGGCATATCATAAAAAGTGTCTTTGGGAATGAGTGATAGTAGAGATTTATTAAGTACATAAACACCGCTGCTTACAAAAAATTTATGGGTTGGCTTCTCTTCTATCGATTTTATATCAATGTCATCAACTTTTACCACACCATAAGGAACTTGAAAGTCATACTCTCTTACACCCATTGTTGCCATGCTAGTATGCTTGAGATGATACTCAAGCATATGTTCAAAATTTATGTTTGTAAGAAGGTCACCATTCATCACAAAAAAATCTGCACTCAGACTCTTATGCATAAGGGTAAGTGCTCCAGCAGTACCCATGCGTTTGTCTTCATGAATATACTCCACATGTACACCAAACCTCTCACCATCACCAAAATACTCTTTTATTATCTCCCCTTTGTAGCCAAGACTTAAAATAAATTCACTAAATCCATACTTCTTAAAGTTAAGGATAATAGTCTCTAAAATTGGCTTATCACCTACTTTTAGCATAGGTTTAGGGATAGTCTCAGTTAAAGGGCGCAGTCGTGTTCCAAGACCGCCAACCATCAACACTACTTTTTGTTTTTTCTGTTGGGGTTGGAGAAGTTCCTCAACTCGTTCAAGTCCGACTATAACTCCATCATTGTTTACAATAGGAATATGTTGGAGCTTTTTTTCAACTGCAAGAGCAAGTATCTTCTCTCTAGGATGTCCGATAGTACAGAGAGTTGGTTCTCTGAAATAAAGAGATTCTATGGAGTCCTCTAGCGAGAGGTTATTTAAAATACCACGACGAATATCTCCATCGGTCAGTGTTCCAAGAAGTTTTTCATCTTGATCGATAATGAGTGCAATCTGCATAGCCCCACTATCGATAACTTTGAGTGCTTCTTTTATGCTTGATGTTTCTTTTAGCAGTATGTTTTTGTAGTTTTTCATCATGAAACCTTTATATCATAAAATGATTTTTTGAGTATGTTATCTAAGTCAATCTTTTTTATCTCTTCGACCATCTTTGTGCTAGCACACCCATCCCCATAAGGATTTTCTAGACTCTTTAAAATACCTTTAAACTCTTCTGTATACATCTTTTCAAATGCATCTACAATGCTCTCTTTATCATTACAGCAGTTAATTACACTCTTTGCCATGATTCGACCTTTTTGTCTATCGCCAATATTTATAGTTACAATTTTAAAAGATGGTGCTTCTGCAAGTCCACTAGAGCTATTTCCAACCATAGCATCTACAAATTGTAAAGCACTTAAGTACCTTAACTGCCCCAGTGATGTAAATGCTACAGACTTACTAGCATGTTTAGACACATAGGTATCTATCATACCGTTTATAACTCTTCCATCTGTATCACTATTCGCTTTTGTAAAGATGATGTGTGTATCTTCGAGTTCATCTATCGCATCAATGAGATTTTGGAACTGCTCCTCAGCAGTAGACTCCTCAAGGGTAACAGGATGAAAGGTGACTAATATATTTTTTTCGGCAAGTTTAAATCTTATAGACTCCTCAAATGCTTCTCTTGTTAAAAGCTCTAATCTTTTGATGTTCTCTATACCCATCCCACCAACATTAAACACTCGCTCAGGATGTTCACCAAGTTGAATAACTCTGTTTTTATACTCCTCTGTCGCAGTAAAATGAAGATGACTCATCTTGGTGATAGAGTGGCGAATAGACTCATCAAAAGCACCCTCTGTAGTCTCTCCCCCATGAAGATGAGCGATAGGTATACAAGCAATCATAGCAGCACTTACAGCAGAAAATATTTCATACCTATCTCCAAGAACAACAAGTATATCAGGTTGTAACTCCTCATAAGCTTCAGCAAAAGAGATTTGGGCGAGTCCCATTGACTTTGAAATGCCTACTGAAGTATCTGATGAGAGGACCATCTCTATTTTTTTGTTTATCTTAAAATCTTTTTCTATCTCTTTGTGGGTTAATCCAAACTCAGGACTTAAATGCATTCCTGTCACTATGAGTTGAAGCTCTAGTGCATCATCACTCTCTATCTCTTTCATAAGCCAATAAAGCAAGCCATACTCAGCTCTAGTTCCTGTAACTACACATATTTTTCGTTTCATATCAACTCATCTTCAACATAATCTTTAATAGCACTAGTCCCAATCATCTCATCGAATCTCATAGGACTTATACCACTCCCTGGGCGTTTGATACTCAAGTTCTCTTCACTAAAGAGTTCCCCTTTTTTTATAGTTCGTGAAGCTACAAGTGATTTTCTAGCCACTTTCATGTTTGGCGTCTCGCTTTTACTCGGTTTTTTTACAGAGCTGCCAAGGGCTAGTTCTATGTTTCGTATGGCGTTTACCATCGCTTTTAACTCATCAGGCTCTAAACTTGCTTTATGGTCTGGTCCTTCCATGCTTTTGTCAAGTGTGAAGTGCTTTTCTATGCAACTAGCACCCATAGCCACCGCTGCGATGTCCACTTCTATGCCAAGAGTATGGTCGCTATACCCAAATGCCACATCAAATGCCAGACCAATAGTTCTCATGGCGTTTAGGTTTACATCTTCCATAGGAGTTGGATACATTGTGTTTGCATGAAGCACTGTTATCTTCTCTTTTGGAGTGCCTGCATTTACTAAAATATCAAGCGCATCCTCTATCTCCCCTAAGTCTGCCATCCCTGTTGAGAGGATGACCTCTTTGCCTAAGCTCCCAATATGCCTCAAATAAGGAAGATTTGTTATCTCTCCACTAGGTATTTTAAATATTTTTAGACCTAAATCACACAACATTTCAATACTCTCATGATCAAAGGGTGTTGAAAGGAACATAATATTTTTGGACTTGCAGTACTCTATGAGCTCTTTATGAGTAGTAACATCAAGTTCAAGTTTTTTAAGCATATTGAATTGAGAATCATCACTATCATCTAAATTTTTCTTTTGATATTCTGCTTTTTGTGCATTTTTAGAGACAAGTTTTTCTGCCTTAAAAGTTTGAAACTTGACCGCATCGACACCTGCTTCTACTGCTACATCTATAAGCTTTTTTGCAAGTTTAACGGAACCATTATGGTTTACACCTGCTTCTGCTATTATAAAGACACTCATTTAGCTACACTCCCCGCTTTTACAAACTGCTTGATTTGGACATACTCTTTAGAAGTAGCATTACTACCAAAGAAAGTACCCTCTTGGAGAACTACTCCACCATTAAGTACTGCTGATGTAGAGATATGACAGTTATTTTGCACTATACAGTCATGTTCTATTAAAGCTTTTGTGTTAATTATACAGTTTTTACCAATCTTTACACCAGCATTGACAAGAGCATCGTGCATAATGATGCTTCCCTCATCTATAAATGAATGTTTTGAAACATACGCTAGAGGAGAAACAACAACGGGTAGTTCATACCCTATCGTTTTGAGGAGTTTATATAACTTTATCCTTAGTACATTTGATTCTATTTGTCCAACTGTGACTATCGCATATTTGTATTTTTGTGATAGGGTTTCTAAGTAATCATCACAAGCGATAACTTCATAGTCTAAAACTCTTGTCCCTATCAGCTCTTTTTTATCAACTATACCAGCTATAACAAATCTATTTTCTTGCTCTATCACATCTATAACAGACTTACAATGTCCACCGCCACCGATGAGAAGAATTTCAGGTTTATGATTGGGCATTTAGTGCCTCACTGTATTGCATTTTAATGCTTATCATTATAAGACCACACTACTAGAGATGTTTACAACTCTATCTGCAAGATACTGAGAATTATCAAGATTAGCACATTGTGCATCTTTAAACATATCGAGTTGATTCATAAGTCTCCAGATAGAGCGAGTCATTATACCATTGTCATTTGTATACTTTAAAAATGCATCTCTTGTTTGCTTATCTTTAAATATGAGTGCATTTAACCAGTAGTTTGACTTAGCATCTTGCGGCTCTTTTATAAACTCAATCTCACTATCTTTAAAAAAGTTCTCATATTTTTGAGCTAACTCTCTTTGCTTATCTACAAAAAGTTGCAGATTTTCCATCTGAGCAACTCCTAGAGCGGCTGCAAGGTTTGTGAGTCTATAGTTATAGCCCACTTCATCATGTATGTACTCATAAGGGTGTGCTACTTTTGCTGTTGTTGTGATATGTTTTGCTCTTTTTGCGAGTTCTTCATCATCAGTGACAAGTATACCTCCACCACCAGTTGTAATGATTTTGTTGCCATTAAAACTAAATACTCCGACTTTACCAAAAGAGCCTGTATGTTTACCTTTGTAGTAAGTACCTAGAGACTCAGCTGCATCTTCAACTACTGCTATATTATAGCTATCACATATTGCTACTATTTCATCTATTTTACAAGGATGTCCAAAGGTATGCATAGGAACACATGCTTTTATGATTTTGTTTGTAGATTTGTTTATACAATCACCATTTTCATCTATAGTTGCAAACTCTTCTAAAAATTCTTTTAGTTTTAATGGAGATAACCCGAGAGTCTCTCTGTCTACATCTACAAATATAGGCTTAGCATTACAGTAACTAATGGCGTTTGCAGTAGCAATGAATGTCAAAGGTTGAGTGATAACCTCACAACTCTCATCTACTCCAACAAGCTTTAGACTTATATGAAGTGCAGATGTGCCGTTAGAGGTAGCGACTGCATATTTGGCACCGCTAAACTTAGCTACCATCTCTTCAAATTGTGTTACATACTTACCAACACTTGAAACAAAGGTAGAGTCTATCGCTTCGTTTATATACTTTTTTTCATTGCCTATAAATCTTGGCTCATGCAAGGGTAAGAACTCTTTAGTTTGGTAAAGCTCTTGTATAAAGTCGACTACATTATGCATAGTATGTCCTCATCGGTGCTTCGCGCATCGCTTCTTGTTCCGCTGCTAAAAAAGTAAAGCAGTTTACTTTTTCTAAACACATCTCACATTTTCCCATCAAGATATTTTCCAGTCTCTTTATGACCAAAATCTGGAATCAATTTAAAAAACTCTTTAATAATCTCTTCTTTAGTCCAAGCAAGCTTTTGTTTATAGTTTTTCATTGTATTTTCAAATGATTTTAGTAATTCTTCATCAAAATTAGCTTTATTTTTAATAACACCTAAATTTTCAAATCTATCCATATCTAAAGTTTCATTATCAGTAAAAAACTCTTCAAAATCTTTTTCACCTGTAGTATCACTAGTAGTAAAAAGACAAGGCCACTGCTTTGAATTTTGAATGCTTAATTCTGAATTTTTAATGAAAAAATTTCTTGCTTCATCTTCATCTTTACATAGATACGGTTCATAGCCTAAATCCTCAAGATATTTTACTGCAATATCAGCAAATGATATTAAATGTAAGTTTTCACTTAGTTTTGGAAAAAATATATCTCTGTTCTCACCAAATATACAAGACATAAGACAAAGTTCACCTGACTCTTGAGGAGTAACAAAGTAGCGTTTAATATCATTTGGAGCTACAATAGGTTGATTTTTTTGAATACGTTGGTTGAACCCATGAAGCAGAGAACCATCACTAAACGCTACATTCGCAAATCTAGCCATAGATACATCCATATCTAAAGAGTTTCGATGTACAAACATCTCCATGATGCGTTTACTAGCACCCATCATGTTTACAGGATTTGCAGCTTTATCTGTCGAAACGCAGAAGTATTTTTTTGTGCCATTTTCTTTGGCTTGTTTGATAGTTTTATCTGTATTAAATACATTTGTATCTATCATTCTCATAAGTGTAAATGGGTCCTTCTCACTCCTTACATGTTTTAGAGCTGATAGATTAAGTATATAGTCATACTTTCCGTCAGCTTTAATAAAAGCATCATATTCAAGTGAGCCAATATCTAAAGCAAAAGTTTGAAAATCTCCATCTATGTAACCAAAAGAGCTTCTTATATCACGAACAAGTTCTACCATGTTGTTTTCAGATATATCTACTACATGTAATTTTTTAGGCTGGCGTTTAAATATCTCTTTTGTAACAGCTTGACCGATAGAACCTGCTCCGCCAATAACTAAAAAAGATGATGATGATATTATATGTATAAGTTCTTGCTTTTTAGTATGTAAGTCATTTGAAAAAAGGGCAATATCCCTTCCTATGAGTTTTAATGTATTCATAACAGTGATATAGCAAATAAAGTACCATTAAACTTTTTAAGAGAATAGTCGATGTATCTGTTAATGAAAAAATGCAATAATCTAAGTATTGCTAATAAAAGGATTTGTTATGGGTGTAAGTGCATTAGGGACGGCATCGGGAGTATTGACTCAAGATTTACTAGATAAACTGCGTGCTGGTGATGAAGCGGCTCAAGTTACTCCTATTGATTTTAATATTACATATGAAAATGATAGAAAAAATGCATTAGAGATACTAGATGCAAAAATGACTAACTTAAATGACAGCATGGAAGCACTACAAACGCCAGCTCTTTTTGATGAGAGACAAACGAGTATTGTAGGGACATCTGTGAGTGTGACTGCCGCTGCAAATAGTGATGTGCAAGATTTTACACTAAATGTAACACAACTTGCTACAAAACAGATAGAGCAGTCTGGATCTTTTGGGTCAAATACAGACCTTATTGCGACAGCAGCTGGTAGTATGAACTTAAATGTGGATGGGGTAGATTATACTATTGACTATGATGCGACAACTACTTTAGAAGATTTAAAAAAGTCGATTAACACTATAGCAGGGGATGGAGTAGATGCGACAATAGTTCAGATTGCAAATGGAGACTACAGACTCTTTTTAAGCTCAGTAAATACTGGAACTACGCAAGATATAACACTTACGGACAATAGTGGAAACCTATCTGATGATGGAGGGGCAACTGCAGGAGGTACTAATCTGACAACAGGTTTAGTAGCTGTGCAGACAGGTGTGGATGCAAATTTTGAGTACAATGGTCAAGCAATCACTCGAACATCTAATGAAGTAAATGACTTGATAGTTGGCTATGAGATAACACTCAGCGAAGTAGGAAGTTCTCAAGTGAGTGTGACACAAAACCGTGATAATATTCTTGAGAAAGTAGATAGTTTTGTATCACAGTATAATGCCATTATGACAGAACTCTCTGCACTCACAAAATCAAGTGTTGATAGTAATGAAAAAGGAATATTCTCTAGCGATAGTACTATTAAAAGAATGCAACAGTCTCTTGAAAATATGATAGGGAGTGCAGGAGAGGGTGTCTCTACGATGTATGAATTTGGTTTTGACGTAGACAAAGATGGTGCTTTATCTATAGACAAAACAGTACTAAACCAGCAACTAGATGCAAATCCTAAAAATGTAGAAGCGATGTTTTCTGGAGGCGATTATACTGATGCTGCAGGAAATACTATCGCCGTTAAAGGAATGTTTGTTGAGATGTTTAGTACGACAGATGAGTTAAGCAAATACAATGGAACACTCGATCTATTTAAAAACTCTTTAACTGATAGAATTAGTTCTTTAGAAGATAATAGGCTCAAAACAATAGAGAGATTAGATAGTAAATATGCAGTACTGCAAAAACAGTATGCGGCATATGATGCCATGATTCAAAGATTTAACAACTCATCTAGCATGTTTACGGAAATGGCGAACCAGAGTAATGGTAATTAAGTTTTAACACTAAAGTAAATACTTAAAATGCCGATGTAATAGTTATAATCAAAAGAGTTTAAAGGACTTACAATGTATGGAAATACTGCACACAATATTTATGCACAAAACAATATAGGGGTTGAGTCTCCTGCAAAACTCATAGAGATGTTGTATGAGGGTGTTCTTCGCTTTAATGCGCAGGCTAAGAAGGCTATGAAAGATAAAAATGTTGAAAAAAGAGTCTACTGGATGAACCGTTCGCTTGCTGTTATTACTGAACTTATCTCTACATTAGATATGTCACAAGGAGATATAGCTGGCTATTTAGAAGGACTTTACAACTACCAGATACAGCTTATTGTTGAAGCTGGGCATGAGCAGAGCATAGAGAAAATTGATGAGTGTAGTAATGTTTTTAAAGTGCTTTTAGAGGCATGGAGAGAGACATCAGATGTGGCTTAATCAGCTAAAAATAGCTATTGTAAGTAGAGATATGGAGAAAATGAATACTCTGATGGATGATTTACCACAGCTAGAGAGTAAAGCAGAGATAGACTCAGCTTTGACACTCCTACAAGAAGCAACAAAGCTTGTAAAATCACTACAAGATAATACGAAAGCATCGATGATACAGATGAAAAAAAATATTAACTTTTTAGACTCTACTCAATCAAGTAGAACTTCACAGTTTGATATTATCTCTTAGCCTTTTTACTAATTCCAAAATGTAAACTTCTAATAGTATAGTCACTCACTACAGCACCTTTTCTCATGCTAAGTATATGTTCTACGGCATCAGCTATATCTTCTGTGAGGAGTTTTTCACTCTCTTTTTTGCTTGTCTCAAAACGCAGTTCATT
>JALSMC010000188.1 GCA_026987995.1 Sulfurimonas sp.
AACATCTGTGGCAGATACAAGTCCTTCACTTCTCATCTCAAAAACTCCTATCTCGCTTGTAGGACCAAAACGGTTTTTAAAACCTCTTAAAATTCGTAGCTCTTGAGAAGAATCTCCTTCGAAATAAAGTACAGTGTCTACCATGTGTTCTAAAACCCGAGGACCAGCGATAGAGCCTTCTTTTGTGATATGCCCAATTATAAATATAGCGATATCTCTCTCTTTAGCAATTCGCATAAGTTCAAAGGTGATTTGTCGTACTTGAGTGACACTTCCTGGTGCTGATGTAATATCTTCAGAATATATAGTTTGAATAGAATCGATAATGATAAACTCATAACTACGACTTTCTAACTCTATTAGTATCTGACCAAGTCGTATCTCACTTAAAAGATAGAGCTTATTTTCGTTAGAGTTTAATCTGTTTGCTCGAAGTTTAATCTGTCCTGCTGACTCTTCTCCTGTCACATATAGTACATTTTTACCTAAACTTGCTATATTTGAGCCTACTTTTAGAAGTAGGGTAGACTTACCAACTCCAGGACTCCCTCCAATAAGTGTTAGACTTCCAGGAACGACTCCACCACCTAAAACATTATCTAGCTCTGGATCTAAGGAGGAGTATCTATATATTTCTTCTTCTACAATATCATTTATACTAACTGCTTTGGCACTTTTGCTTGTAGTAGATTTTGTCTGTTTAACGACCTCTTGCTGGTGCTCATTAAGTTCTACAAAACTATCCCATGCCCCACAGTTAGTACACTTTCCCATCCATTTTGGAGTTGTAAGTCCACAGTGTTGACACTCAAAAAGTACTTTTGCTTTAGCCATGATTTTATCTTTGTGTTGGTTTTATGAAGAGTATAGTAGTGTAAAATAGAATGAAAGTTGTGAAATATGGCAATTTGCCATATATTATCTAAATAGCTTGATGTTTAACCTCATTATTAAGTGCTTTTTGAACAAATGCATTGAGACTAATTCCAGCTTTTAAAGCTTCTTGATATATTCTTTTATGAAGATCAGGGTCTATTCTTACATTAAAGATACCTTTATAAGTTTTCTGAGGTTCACGATTTAGCTCTTTGCATGTTTCTAGGTATGTATTAACTGAGTTTTGAAAATTATCCTCTAACTCATTTGCACTTGTAGCTTCAAAAGTTACTAAGTCATCTATCATCTCTAACTTACCATAAAAACATTTATCTTCACTAGAGTACTCAATACTCCCAATATAGCCTTTGTATTCAATCGTATTAGCCATTACACACCTCCAATAATTTCACCTGTATCTGCTTAATGAGATAAACTTTTAAAATATCTGATGGGTGTGGTTTATGTAAGTTAATCAATATGTCTTTCTCTTTATGAAAAAACTTAACAGCACTACCAGCACACTCAATTTTATAAAATCCACAAGAACTTAAAAGTGTTTCTAGTTCACTAAATGTTAAGTCCTTTTTAGGTGGCTTTTGTAAAAATCTATTTAATAATTTATCTTTTTTACTCATGTCTTAATAGTACCATTTTTTAGTTACAAAGTCAATTGTCGTTTTTTACTCCTCTTCTACAAAAAGAGCATCTAAAAGTCCATCAACAAACTCAAACTTATTAAAAGGTATGAGGTCTTCTGGTTGTTCACCCACTCCTACATATATGATAGGGAGTTCAAGGGCATAAGCGATTGAGAAAACACTTCCACCTTTAGCAGTTCCATCGAGTTTAGTGATGATGATACCATCGATGCCTATCATCTCATTAAAAGCTTTTGCTTGAGCTATGGCAGAGTTTCCTTGTGTTCCATCAAGAACAAGAACAGTTCTGTGTGGTGCTCCTGCATGTGACTTGTCACAGATACGGTTTATCTTTATAAGCTCATTTGCTAGATTAGTTTGAGTATGGAGTCTTCCTGCTGTATCTATGATAACATGGTCGATTCCCTTACTCTTTGCAGAGTCTATTGTGTCGTAGGCAACA
>JALSMC010000189.1 GCA_026987995.1 Sulfurimonas sp.
GAAAATCCCAGAACTTTCTCAAAGTCAAGTAAGAGCACTTTTTCTTAAAAAACGACTTTACATTGATGGAGCTAAAATAGTCCCAGTTAATTTGGGACTCAATAGTAAAATACGAAAAAGTTTTGAAAGACATGTTTTAAAAATGAACCTTCCTCGTTTAAAATCTTATTGGGCTAAAGAGCACTATTTAGGTGTACGTCCTCCTATAACTATGAAATCACAAGAGAGTGTGAATCGTTTTTTAAATAAGGTAGATAATTCTATAGGCTACTTGGAACTTAAGTCACAGGATAGTGATTTAAATATAATTTATAGATGGAGAGATTAAGATGCCAAAAGTATTACTATGTGATGATGAGTTGATGAACAGAAAAGTAGCCTCTAAAATACTTAAAAAAGAGGGCTTTGAAGTTGTAGAAGCAGAAAATGGTTTAGAAGCATTAGAAGTTCTTGAAAATGAGAGTGTAGAGTTAATACTTATGGATTTGATGATGCCAGAAATGGATGGGTATGAAGCGACGAGCAAGATTAAAACAAACCCAAAAACTGCTCATATCCCACTTATCATTATCTCCGCACTCTCTGACCGTGAAGCGATTACTCGTGGTCTTAAGTTGGGTGCAAATGAGTATATTTCTAAACCTTTTGATATAACAGAATTTATACTTCGTGTGAAAAATGCAGTGAAAATGGGTGAACTACAAAACAACAAAAATGAAAAAGATATAATTTTTATCCTCTCAAAAGCAGCAGAGTATAGAGACAATGAAACATCTATGCATACGGTTAGAGTAGGGGAGATGGCAGCATTTATTGGACAAAAGATGGGTTTGAGGCATGATGAGGTAGAACTCTTGCGTTTATCTGCACCTATGCATGATATGGGTAAGGTAGGAATAGAAGATGCCATACTACTTAAACCTGGAAAACTTACAGATGAAGAGTTTGTAAAGATGAAAGAACATGCACAAATAGGCTACAACATTCTCTCTCAAAAGAAAACACCACTTTTAAGTTTAGCTGCACAAATAGCCCTCACACATCATGAAAAGTATGATGGTAGTGGTTACCCAAAAGGTCTCTCTTGTGATGAGATACCAATAAGTGGAGCTATAGTAGCTGTAGTAGATGTTTTTGATGCATTGCTAAGTGAGCGACCTTATAAAAAAGCATTTTCACTCGAGAAAACTCTCTCAATCATACAAGAAGGCTCAGGAAATCACTTCAACCCGAAAATAGTAGACCTAATGATGCAAAATATAGAAAGTATAAAAAAGATAAGAGAGAGACTAAGTGATTCTTAACTTTTATCGTAATTCTCTACGAGGGAAACTACTTATCGCATTTATATTTGTAGCGATGCTTCCTTTTGTTCTTCTTCTTAGTTATACACTGCTCATGAGTGAAACAAAGATAGTCAACCAGACTTTAAATGAACAGTTTAGTCGTGCTAATCACGTAACAAATATGATAAATAATCATATAATAGCATTAGAAAAAAACATAAACTTTATAGCTTCACTTGATTTGATGGATGATATATTAGCAGATGATATAGACAAACGAATCTCTATTTTATTAAGTAAAAATTCGAGTGACTATTCCCTTGATCTTTCTCTTTTTGTCATAAACGATGAGAACAAAATCATAGCTTCATCTCAAAAAGACTTACTAGATAAAGAGTTTAACTTGCAAAGTCATAAAAAAGAGTTTGTAGAGAAAGAAAATCTTTATATAACTACAAAAATTTATGCCTCTTTTGATCAGAGTAAAGCGATAGGTGTGCTTGTACTTCGCTATAATTTACATAATTTAGAGTCTTACTTGATGCAGCAAGAAGGAGTTCATTCTTATATTACAGATAGAGAAAATAGTATTAGGTTTGGGGATGCTATGACTTTAAAATTTGTTCTGGATATAAAGCAAAAGAGTACTATTACTGATGAGCATTTGATAGTTTACGAGCAACTTG
>JALSMC010000190.1 GCA_026987995.1 Sulfurimonas sp.
ATTAGAAATTGGAGTCTTACTATCTCTCAGCTTAATATTTATTTTAAGGAAAGGCTAAAAAATGCCTTGAATTTATGATATAATTTTAGGAGAAATTAGGTGTTGACACAGAATTTATTACAGTCCCGTTAATTGAGGTACTTTAAGAAAACTAAACAAAGCGTTCTTCAATCATATATTCAATATTTTCAATTTCATCTTTTGTTAATTTATCATAATACTTTTCTTGCTTATTCTTGGAGAGCTTTCCATCGTTTTGCAGTATGAATGTTATTAAACTCTTTATTTTATTATCTGGCATTTCAATAAAATCATGTATATCTTTAAAGGCTTTATCAAATGAATTCAAATACTTAAGTTCTTGGGGCAATGTTTCTTTGATTGTTTTTTCTACAGACTCATAAATAAATTCACAACTCACAGTACAGTTAAAAAATCTATATAAATCCTCAGTATCATTCAATATTTTTACATTTCCTGATGGTGTAGCTTCCCACTCAATTAAATCTATTAAAGGGGTGGTATGAGATACTAGAATCTCTCTATATTTTTCTATTGTCTCTAAAATTACATTTGATATTGGAAAAATCATCCCTTTTGGATAAAAATTTCTCTGTGCTAAAACATTATGAATTAAATATCTATGTATTCTCCCATTACCATCTTCTAAAGGATGAATATATACAAATGAAAATGCAATAATAACAGCATGTAAAATAGGATCCAACTCATCACTACTCAAAAGAGTATCCAACTCTATCCAATCTTGAAGTAAACTATTTAAATCTTTACTTTTAGCCCCTATAAACTCAGGTAAAGGATAATTTTCTCTATCTCTGTCACCTAAGAAAACTTCCTCTTCTCTGATACCAATCTTCATAAACCTTGAATCTTCCAACAAAATGGCATGAAGTCTTTGTATCTCATCAATACTTAATGGTGTTTTACCTGCTTCATTAATTATTTTACCCCAGTTCTCAATTCTAGTTTTAGTAGGTCGCTCCCCTTCTATTTCAAAAGATGCTCTTGAATCTGACAACAACAGAAAACTTGCAGCTCTTCTAACTAATGGCTTAGATACTTTACCTATTACGGCAGATATATCACTACTTAAGTCCCTTTCTATATAGTCTTGGAGTTTTTCAGTTTTGGTGATGATTGGACAAATCTTTGAGGTTCCAAGAAGATTATTGTTTAGCTTATGTCTTTGCGACTTTATGGGATTGTTTTTCACTATATATTTTCTTGAGTCTAAAAGGTCATCATACTTTCCAACTGGAAGATCTTCAACAGGTAATTGTTCCTCTAGTAAAAATTCATACAAGAACCATATCTTTTTACTAAGTATTCGCTTAGGATTGATTTGAATGTATTTAACAATATCATCTTTTGAGAGTGATTTAAAAATAAATTTTAATACCAACATATCAATAGTTTCATGCTTAAGAGCAAACTCTAGATTACTATATAAGTCTTCTTCAACACTCAGTTGTGCATCAAAGATGAGCCATTGATTTTTTTGTATCTTTTGTACTGCTAATCTTTTTTCACTGACACAGCACAATGCTCTTAATGGTACATTCAAACTTAGATGATTTAGCAACCATGAGTATCCAATTAACTTGCAATAATCTGGTAATATTTCATTTTTAAAAGCTAAAGACATTTTACCACTCTCTTTCTGGGATTTTATTAAATAATTCGGGATTTTATTAATATAATACTAAAATATTGTGTTTTTAATTATTTGAATGAGTATAACATAAAATATCTTTATTTTTTTAACTCCTAAACCTCTCTATGACTAAAAAATAAGCAATTGTTGCATCAATGCAACATCATTCAGCTACAATTATAAACAAATCAAATACTTAGGATATTTCTATGAAACAACTAACAGACTACAAATCCCGCTTTAAAATCCTAAAAGGCGGAAAAATAGCTCTAATTATTTCAACACTCCTAGGAAGTGTAACTATAAGTATAGCCTCTCCAACAGATGGAGTAGTAACAAGTGGTAGTGCAACTATATCACAAACAGGAACAACAACAAATATAAACCAAGCTACCAATAAAGCTACCATAAACTGGAATACATTTAGCATTGCTTCAAACGAAACAGTAAACTTTAATCAACCTAGTATTAATTCAATAACTTTAAATAGAGTAACAGGAAATGAAAGAAGTATCATAAACGGAGCATTAAACGCAAACGGTCAAGTATGGATACTTAACTCAAACGGAGTTTTATTTGGAAGTACTGCAAAAATAAATACTTCTGGTTTACTAGCAACTACAAAGAACCTAAGTGATACTGACTTTAACAATAATAACTATACTTTTAGTGGTGATAGTACAAATAGTATTATTAACCTAGGTACTATAGATATAGCAAACTCAGGTTACGCAACACTTATAGCAAATAGTGTAACAAATGAAGGAACTATAACAGCAGTAAAAGGTCGTATTCATCTAGTAGGAGAAAATGAAGTAACAGTAAACTTCAATGGAAACTCTTTAGTAAGTCTAACTGTAGATAAAGGTGTACTAGATTCTATAGTAAAAAACACAGGTTCACTTTACGCAAACGCAGGAGAAATATACTTAACTACTAATGCAGTAAATGACTTACTAAGAGGTGTAGTAAACAACACTGGAATCATAGAAGCACAATCTCTAGGAGATGTAACAGGAAAGATAGAACTCTTTGCACATGGTGGAGAAGTTCAAGTAGGTGGAACACTCAAAGCAGAAGATGGATTTATCGAAACAAGTGGTAAAGACTTTAGTATATACGATAACACAAATGTTCAAACAGGACTTTGGTTAATAGACCCTGTTAACCTTACTATAGATTCAGCACTTGCTACTACTACAACTACCACTTTAAATGGTGGTGCAAATATAGAACTTCAAGCAGATAATGATATAGATGTTGATTCTGCTATGAGCTGGAATCAAAGTGTCTTAACTCTAAATGCAGGAAATGACATCAACATAAATGCACAACTTGACCTTACATCTACAGCAGGACTTTCACTTAAATATGCACAAACTACAGCAACGGGGACATATAATGTTAATGCTCCTGTAAACATAGAATCAACAGGAAGTTTTTCAACTCAAAAAGGCGTAGATGCTGCCATTAACTATACAATTATTAACTCTTTAGGTTTAGAAGGCTCAACTACAGGAACTGACTTGCAAGGTATAAATGGAAATAAAGCAGGTCTTTATGTTTTAGGTTCAAATATAGATGCAAGTGCAACATCTGGTTGGGGGGAATGGGTTTAATCCTATCGGAACAAATCCTACCTACTTCGCTGGAACATTTGATGGTTTAGGGCATACAATCTCTAATCTTTTTATTAATAGACCTTCTACAAATTTTATAGGGCTCTTTGGTTATACCTATAGAGCTACCATCCAAAACATAGGTTTACTTGCTAATAATATTACAGGGTTAGGGTATGTAGGTGGTTTAGTTGGATTGGCACATACTTCAACCATTGCCAATTCCTATGCTACAGGAGCAGTTACTAGGGTTGGGACTTATGTAGGAGGTTTAGTAGGATATGCTGAGTCTTCAACCATTAGCAATTCCTATGTTACAGGAGCAGTTACTGGGGTTGGGACTTATGTAGGAGGTTTAGTAGGATGGGCTTACTCTTCAACCATTAGCAATTCCTATGCTACAGGAGCAGTTGGTGGTATTAATGATGTAGGAGGTTTAGTAGGACTTGCTTTCTCTACTTCAAGCATTGTCAATTCCTATGCTACAGGAGCAGTTACTGGGGTTGGGACTTATGTAGGAGGTTTAGTAGGAGATGCTTACACTTCAACCATTAGCAATTCCTATGCTACAGGAGCAGTTGGTGGTACTAGTAAGGTAGGAGGTTTAGTAGGATATACTGACTCTTCAACCATTAGCAATTCCTATGCTACAGGAGCAGTTACTGGGACTACTGATATAGGAGGCTTACTAGGTAATGGTACTCCAGGCATCATTAACAGCTTCTGGGATAAAGATAGCACAGGACAAACAACATCATCAGGTGCTGGCACAGGCTTAACAACAGCTCAAATGAAAGACACAAAAACCTTCTTCGATGCAGGTTGGGACTTTGATACTGTTTGGGGAAGAGATACTAATAATGTCCAAAATAGTGGTTACTTAGACCTAAGAGGCTTAAACAGCTTTAGTTTCAATACCGTCCTATCAGCAACCGTAGCCGACTAAACTAAAGTATATGATGGTAGTGCTGATGTAACAGCAACATTTAGTAAAGCCAATGTTATAAATAGTGTAGCATTTACAGGCAATAAAAATGTTGGTACTTATGCTTTTACTTCTACCTTAGCTGATTATGGTTTAACTTATGCAGCTGGTTTTAATAGCGGTAATACAGAAACTCTTTTGTATAACTCAGGTAATGCAAATATTACTCAAAAAGCTCTAACTCTTTCAGGGATTACAGCAAGTGATAAAGTATATGATGGAACAACTACTGCAACAGTAAATGCAACTCTTGGCGGTCTTATCTCAGGAGACAGTGTCTCAATAGCTTCAACATTTGATAATCCAAATGTAGGAGTAGCAAAAACAGTTACTCTTAACTCTTTAGCAGGAACTGATGGAGCAAACTACTCAGCTACACTTGGACAAACAACATTAGCAGATATTACCACTAATCCAACTTTAAAGGGTGTTTTAGTCTCTATAGCAAACGGCTCAGCTACATCAAATAGGTTTAGTGAAGGGAATACTCCACCACCGATACCTAGTATAGGTGGACTCTCAAGATTACAAGAAGCATATAATTTAGACCCACTATTGACAAGATAATAATAAAGACAAATCATTAAAGAATAAGGATAAAAAATAAGATGAAACAAATGAAAAAAGTAATAACAATCATGGCAATATCAGTTGCTTTACAAGCTGCAGTACCTAATGCCCCAAGAATTGGTGATGTCATAAGAGAAGCTCAAGTTCCCAAAGAGCTTACTCAAAAAAAGAAGAAACCTTTAGTTGAAATAAAAGGTGTTAAGCCAGTGCATAAGCCTCAACTAAAAAATAGTAAAAACTTTAAAAGAGTATTTGTAAAATCTTTTAGTATCGAGGGCAATTCACATATCAAAAATGAAAAACTTATCGCTTTACTTAAAAAATATAAGAATAAAAAATTAAGTTTTAATGATATGCAAATAGTAGCTTCTATCATTACAAGTGCCTATAGGAAAGATGGATATATAGTAGCAAGAGCATACATTCCTGTACAAAATATGAATGATGGAGTATTGCAAATTGTTGTTATTGAAGGAGTTTATGGAAAGTTTAAACTTACAAATAACTCTCGAGTAAAAATTTCTCTAATTCAAAGTATGTTAGATACCACAAAATCGGCTAATGTGATAAACAATAGTTCTCTGGAGAGGACACTTTTACTTGTAAATGAGCTACCGGGTGTTGTTGTTACAAATGCTAGTATAGAAGCTGGAAAAAATATAGGAAGTAGTGATTTTTTAATAACTACTGATAGCTCTAATTTTTATGATGGTTATCTCTTGGCAAATAACTATGGTGGGCGATACACAGGAGAAAATCAACTTATTGGAGGAGTTAATATTAACTCTCCATTTAAAATAGGAGATAAATTGTCCTTGGTTGGATTTGTAAGTAATGGAGCAAATCTAAAAAATGGTTCAGTCTCTTATGATTTTCCATTATATAATAATGGACTTCGAGGCGAGATAGGGTATTATAAAACATTTTATAGTTTAACAAAAGAGTTCGCTAATTTAGATGCAGTAGGAACAGCACAAAGTTACTATGTAAAAGTAAACTATCCACTTATAAAACAGCGACAACAAGATTTAGAAATCTATATTAAAGCAGAAAGAGGTACTCTTCGTGATGAAATTAGAAGT
This sequence comes from Sulfurimonas sp., assembly GCA_026987995.1. GTDB lineage: Bacteria > Campylobacterota > Campylobacteria > Campylobacterales > Sulfurimonadaceae > Sulfurimonas. The sequence goes on from JALSMC010000190.1 coordinate 5,932, forward strand.
ACTAATTTTAACTCACTTAAATATGTTAATGTATATAGATTAGGGCTTGACTATGATATAAAAGATTTAAAGCTTTTTAATATAAACCAAGAGCTGAGAACTTCTATGATTTTAACATATGGAGATTTGAAATTTGCAAATGCTACACAAAGTGCATTAGATAAAGCAAGTGTTGATACAGAAGGACATTACTCTAAGATAGCCCTTTCTTTAAAATATAATATTAACTTAACAAATAGCTTTACACTTGAAAACTCATTGAAGTACCAACATGCTTTAGGACATAAAAATTTAGATGGAAGTGAAGATTTTGCTGTTGGTGGAGCATACGGGGCTATTCTTTATCCTACAGGAGAATTAAGTGCAGAAAATGGATACCTAGTGAAGATAGAAGCAAAACAAATCTTACCAAGTATATTTAGTATTTCTCACAGTGCAGGTCTATTTTATGATACAGGTCATGCCTCTATGGAAAATCCAACTGCAACATTCAAAAGTAGAACACTTCAAGATGTTGGTATAAGTTACTATGCTTATTATAAAAAATTCTTTTTAAATGCTAAAATTGCATGGAAAATAGACAATGAAGAGATTACTAGTGAGCCTGATGCAAACTATAAACTCTTGGTTATGGGAGGGTTTAGTTTTTAGTTATCCAAAGAGGTTCAAGAAATGGACTAAAGAGATATTTTTGTAATGATTGTGATGTGATTTTATATTTAGATGCTATTTGACTTGTTGTTTGTTCTTCTTTTAGCATCTCTAAAACTATTTTTATTTTTTGTTCGGCACTATATGTTTGTCCCTTTTTCTGTTCATAATTTATCTCTGCTCCAAGTTTTTTATTTAGATATTAGCAGCAACTGGTATAAACCCAATTTATGCAATACTACTGTATAATCTGGATAATGAAAACAATAAATAATATTTTTAAGAGTGAAATCGAAGTTAAAAAGTCAACTTTTATATCTTTTTTAGTGCCAATTCAAGAGTTTAACACTCTTCATATTGAGTTAAAACAGAAGCATCCAAAAGCCGCTCATATAGTTTGGGCAAAAAGATATTTAAATGAATATGAACAAATAGTAGAAAATTGTAGTGATGATGGCGAACCAAAGGGAACTTCAGGTCCACCTGTATTAAATGTAATGCGTGGAGCAGAGCTTATGGAGTGTGGGATATTGATAGTTCGTTATTTTGGGGGAACTAAGCTTGGCACTGGTGGTCTTGTTAGGGCTTATGGTGGTGGTGCAAAAGATGTAATTTTTAATGCGGATATGATAGAGTATGTCAAAAAAGAACCGTTCAGTTTTTTTACTATCTACTCTTTAGTACCAAGATTTGAGCATTTTTTGGATAAAGAAGCTTTACATGTAGACAAAAGAGATTATGAGGCTGGTGGAGTGATATGGCACATGCGTATAAGTGAGCAAAAGCGTATTTCGTTTTTAGAATTTGCCAATATATTTGAACGAGATGGTTTTCATATAAGATAATATTCTATTGCTTGCCAAGTGGCTGTGCTGCATATTCCAGCTATCAATCCAGCAAGTAAATCATCTCCCATAACACCAAGTCCACCTTTGACATCTCTATCGATTCTACCTATAAAAGATGGTTTCCATATATCAAATATTCTAAAATATATAAAACAAAGAATTAGTTGATATATGTTTGTAACATCTACAAAAGAAAAAGCTAGCCATAGTCCAACAACTTCATCTATAACGATGCTTTTATCATCATGTGTGCCTGTTTGTTTCTCATAGATATTTATCTGTTTTATGCCTACAACAGTAATCAAAATAGTAAGAAGTAAAAGAGTATCTATAGGTATATACTGTAGAAGTAAAAAACCTACAAGTCCAGCAGCGATACTTCCAGCAGTTCCAGGTGCCCAAGGGGATAATCCAGTATAAAAAAATGTTAAGAATAGTTTACGCAATGTTTGTTTCCTATGTCAATGATACGGTTTGGTGAAGATTCATAAGTTCAAGATAAAAATCTTTTTCGCTATGAGACTCTAAGAGTCCAGAGGTTGGAAATATATTGTCATAAATTTTTTGTATATTTTCAAATCTATTAGGAAATATTTCGCTTAGAAGTATTGCAGAGATATCTTTTCTCATTAGTACGGCAGGAGGTAATATGCCAGCTTTTAGAAGTTCCATCATCGTTTGGGAGTCGTATTTTATATGATGATGCTGCCCATGAGGACAAGTATTTTTACTAACTAAAGTTCTGCATTCGTTACAATATACAAACTCAGTAATAATATCAACTTTGATTTTTAGAGTATCATATCTGCTAAGTATTGATTTTATTTCATTTTTATCATAATACATACCAATGCCACTATGATTTTGTCCTAGTACGAGCCTATCACATCCAAAATTATGAGCACATATGCTGTCCAAAACAGCATTATTATGTCCTGCAAATATATAAGTATTTTCAAATGGAACAACAATAACTCTACTTCTAGGAAGATAGTTGTCTATAAAGTAGTTTAGAGTTTTAAGCCTAAGGTCATATGATATCAAATCTTCAGTGTATGGTTTTAATAAAAAGATTATCAATAGATCTGTTTTTTCAAGTGTAATTCTTATAAGTCTTTCATGTGCTCTATGAAAAGGTTTTGCACTCATCATCACAGAAGCTATATTTTTAGGTTTTATTCTATTTTTAGCTTCTTCTATAGTATTTTTGATGTTTTTTATATCATCAAAGTCAAGTTCATACTCACCACAGATAGAATAATCTCCAAGTCGTTTCAAAAAAAGTTTTATTTCAGGATTAGAAGGATCATATGTACCAAAAATCTGCTCTATTCGTCTTTTTTTATCTATTTTAAAAACTTCATCAACTGTTATTGTTCCTCTGATTTGTCCATTTACTATAAAATCTAGTTTTTCGTCTTTTTTTGCACTTACTAAAACACGACTATTTGCTTTACCAAATGGCGCCATAATAAAAGGAAAAGGAAAAGGTATATCTTTATAGAATCCAGTTTCATCTACGATTTTTGATTCCTGTTCATTCATGAGTTTATCAACAGGCGAGAGTATTCCCTCTTTTGCAAAAGAGAGAGTAGCTAGAGCTTGTTTATCTATAAAAAGCTGTCTATTTTTCATCAAAATTCCTATTTTTTCTTTTGAATACCATATTTTTTTCTTTTTTCCCAGAGGCTTTTCCTAGAAATTCCCAATTTTTTTGATAGTTCTGTATCAGGGAATTTATTTTGAAAATTCATAATGATATATTTTACATAATCATCAATACTAAGTATATCTCCTCTATCAAATGACTTACTATCACTCAATATTTCTATCTCAGATATTAATGTTTGGTTTTCATCTGTGTCTGTTGAGGAGACTATCGCACGTCTATCTTCGATAAGGTTTAGCACTTTTGTCTTCTCGCTTTTCTTTATATTTTGTAAGTTTACAAGATATAAGAGTTCATTATAAGGAGTTTTAACTATTTTTTCAATAGCATTACCACAAGTTAGTGAGATAAATGTAAAAGGTTCACTTTTCTCTACACTATAGTGAAAAACAACAGCATCTGCATGCTTTTGAAAGTTTGTTTTTAGAAGTACAGGAAGTTTTGTTTTTGTGCTTATAGGCTGAAGTTCACCACTTTCAAAAAGATTATTTACATACTCTTTGTATGTAGTATTTTCTTTCTTAAGAGCATTAAAATCTTTTAAATGTTGAAGTTTTCGTATAAGCTCCTCTATCATAAAAGGCTTTTGAACATAGTCATTTGCTCCAGCATTTATAGGATTTGAGACTGTGTCATTACTTATATAAGAAATCATAAGTATGATTATAGAAGATTTATGTTTTTCAATAACTGGATAAAAATTTTGTCCAGATATATTAGTTGAGAGCAAAATAGCATCATATTTTTCATCTTTTAGAGCATCTTTTATAGATGCTGCCATATCACAACGGTAGCCAATTTCTGTTAGTTTAGACGCAATACTTTGCGCTAGATAGATTTCGTTCTCTACAATGAGAATTTTCATTTATTTTTCCAATCAAAATATTTTAGTGTTGCAGTTGCGTTGACTGCAACTCCTTCTTCTCTTCCTATAAATCCAAGTTTTTCTGTAGTAGTTGCTTTTATATTTACATGTAAAGGTTCTACATGTAGTATATCTGCTATCGTCTTTCTCATAAGCTTTTTATATGGAGTTAGTTTTGGGGATTGGGCTATGATTGTTAAATCACAGTTTACAATCTCAAAACCAATACTACATATAAAAGATACAACTTTTGAAAGTAGCTCTTTAGAATCAGCTCCTTTAAAAGCTGGGTCATTGTCAGGAAAAAGCTCCCCTATATCTCCAAATCCACTAGCTCCCAATAGAGCATCTATAAGAGCATGAATCGTAACATCTCCATCGGAGTGTGCTTTAAATCCTCTTTTATCTTGAATTTCTACGCCAGCAAGAAACATGGGTTTGCCTAATTCAAATTGATGAACATCATAGCCATTTCCCACAAAGATATCAGTCGATGGTTTTTTTAAGTCCTCTATGACATCCAAGTCTTCTAGTTTTGTTAGTTTATTTGCCTTTTTACTTCCAAGGACATAGTGTACACTTCCTCCATTAGCTTTTATGGAACTACTATCGTCTGTAAAATCTTCCTCATTTAAGAGGGCATTTTTAAGAGATATAGTGTTTGATAGTTGAGGAGTTTGGATTATTTTTACTTCATCTCTATTTATTGTTTCACCTTTGTAGATAACTGTATCGTGCATGTTTAAAAACGGCACAATCGTATCTGCTAATCCAGTTTTATCTATGATCCTTTGAATCATATCTTGAGGAATATTTACTCTTGCCACATCACTTACAAGAACATTTTGACTCTCTACATGTAAAAGGGCATTTTTTAGAGACTTTTGTCTTGTTTCTCCTCCGACTATGTAGGTAAATTCACTATTAAAAAGCTTCATATATTCTATTTCATCTTCCGAACATACAATAATTATCTTTTTAAATGTGTGGTTTTTTATGATATTTTGAGTTGCATAGAGCCATAATGGAGTATGCCCAGTTCTTAACCATTGCTTTTTAACAGACATCTTAAACCGTGAAGATGTTCCAGCTCCAAGCATTATAAGAGATAAATCGGGCAAATTTAGTCCTTTTTCCTTAAGTGTTACGATATTATACACTATGAAAGCTTTTTTTTATCTTTTTTGTGTTAAATTCTAATTCTAATCGAAAGGAAAAAAAATGTTAAATAAAGATATTGTTCTTGAACAACTTTCATCTGTAAAATATCCAGGTTTTGAAAAAGATATTGTTACTTTTGGTTTTGTCAAGGATGTAGATGTCAATGATGGCAATGTATTTGTTGAAGTAGAAATACTTTCAGCAAGCGACGAGATAGCAGAAGAGCTAAAAGCCAATATAGAAGGTGTTCTCATAAAGGCAGGGGCAAGTAGAGTGGATGTTGCAATAAAGCAACCAAAAGCTCCATCCCAAAAGAGTAATTCACAAAGTGGTAAAAACATGACTCCTCATGTGAAGAATTTTGTAATGATAAGTAGCGGTAAAGGTGGAGTTGGAAAAACAACTACAACTGTGAACTTAGCGATTGCCATGGCTAGTCAAGGTAAAAAAGTTGGACTTCTTGATGCTGATATCTATGGACCAAATGTACCTCGTATGTTGGGTGTTGTTGGTAAAAGCCCTGAGATAGTTGGACAAAAAGTTAAGCCAATTTTAGTTCATGGAATTGAAATGATGAGTATGGGAAGTCTTATGGAAGAGGGACAATCACTCATCTGGAGGGGTGCGATGATTATGAAGGCTATTGAGCAATTGCTTCGCGATATCCTTTGGAGTGAACTGGATGTATTGTTTATTGATATGCCTCCTGGAACTGGTGATGCACAGCTTACTTTGGCTCAAAGCATCCCTGTAACAACTGGTATTTGTGTTACAACTCCTCAACAAGTTGCACTTGATGACACTGAGAGAAGTTTAGATATGTTTCAAAAACTACATATCCCAATAGCTGGAATCATGGAAAATATGAGTGGATTTATCTGCCCAGACAGTGGCAAAGAGTACGATATATTTGGAAAAGGTACAACTGCACCATTGGCAGAGAAGTTTGAAACACAAGTTATTGGTGAGATTCCAATTGAGCCTGCTGTAAGAGAAGGTGGAGATGCTGGAAAACCAGTAATTCTTTTCAAGCCTGAAAGTGAAACTGCAAAAAGATACCAAGAATCAGCGCGTAAACTTTGGGAAGCGATAGAAAAAGTTAATGCAGACGGTGGAGTTGACAATGAAGCGATTCAACCAACGGTTGGAATCAATGGCGGACCTAGTGCATGTTCAACTGCTGCAGCACCATCTGGTGGCTCTAGTAGTGGTGGTTGAGGTTGTTAATTAGCTCTAAGTTTTAGAGATACAAAAAATTAATAATTTCAAAAATAAACTAAGAAGTAGAATTATTCTACTTCTTAGCTCTCATTACCTCAAATTATGTTAAAATATCAATAAAATACCAAGGACAAAAAGTGAAAAAAATAAAGAGCACAGAAGAGTTTAAGTCTCTCGTAGAAGACACACAAAAGATTACGGGATATAGAAAACCGATAGGTTTTGGTATTGCTAGAGTTGATCGTGGGCAGTTAAATCCAGAAAAAATTTTACAAGCAAATTTTCCTGTAATTAACTGGAACGAAAACTTTGGAAGTGCGGCGGTATTTGTGACAGCACTTAAAGAAAGTGGAATCGAAGTAGATTTTAGTGCTAGTGAGTTTGTGTGTGATGTAAATAAAAAGTTTGTTAAAAATGCGATTAAAGTATTTGAACCATATGTAAATGAAGCTATAGGCGATGCTCATAAAAATGTTCAAGTTATATCTATGTTAAATTGGATAAGAAAATCAGACGAACTAAGAGATGATTATAGACTAGTCTTTATCTTTGATGATGAGGGACCAAAGAGTGTTGAGGCGGTATATCTTAAGCTTTATGCTCTCTCATCTGGAAAAGCAGCTCTAAGAAGCTTAAATCTAAATGGTGCATTTGGAGTTTTAGAAAATGTAGCATGGTCTATGGGAATTCCAATTGAGCTTGATTGGTTAAGAGCAAACGAGATTGAGATGAAACTTCAAGGAACTTTTCCTATCATAGAATCAGTAGATAAGTTTCCAAGATTTCTTTCACATGTCATTCCTGCTGACAATACTCGCATACTGGATGCAAGTAAGGTTCGTATGGGAGCACAACTAAGTGCAGGAACAACTGTTATGCCTGGAGCTAGTTACATAAACTTCAATGCAGGAACTACTGGGGCTGTTATGGTTGAAGGTCGTATAAGCTCATCTGCAATAGTAGGAAAAGGTAGTGATGTTGGAGGAGGAGCTAGTATCTTAGGTGTTCTGAGTGGAACAGATGGAAACCCAATTGCCATAGGTGAAAACACTCTTCTTGGAGCAAACTCAGTAACTGGGATACCTTTAGGTGATGGCTGTATTGTTGATGCTGGCATTGCTATACTTGAAGGCACTAAGATAGGTGTAGCCCCAGCTCAAGTATCTAAGATAAAAGAGGTCAATCCAAGCTTTACATGTACAGATAGTGGTGAAATCAAGTTTGTCAAAGGTTTAGATTTTTCAGGATTTAATGGTATCCATTTTAGACAAAACAGTACAAATGGCATGATTGTAGCTCTTAGAAGCCAAAGAGAAGTTGTCTTAAATAGCGACTTACATTGATAAACAATAGGAGTTAAAAACTCCTATTGTAAATTATTCAAAAACACATGTTTTATCTTCTATTTTCA
>JALSMC010000191.1 GCA_026987995.1 Sulfurimonas sp.
GTTTAAAAAAGATTATTTTACTACTAGACAAGAAGAAAAATCCTTTACTTATCCAGATTTCAAAACATTCTCTTAAAGAAATTCAAATACTATATCCTAATTTAAAATAATTTAATAATGTCATTTTTATTCTATATTCTTTAGGTATACTTTCAGTAAGAATATATTACAATCTTATCAATCTTATCAATCTTATCACAAAGGCTCTCAATGTTTTTAAATACACTCAGTATACGAGTAAAACTTTTTTTAATCTTCATCATCCCAACACTTGCTCTTGTCTATCAGATAGGTACCGCTGTTATGGAAAAAAACCGTGTTGTTAATGAGGTATATATCTTACAAGATGCCCTAGAATTATCTGTTAAGATGAGTAGTCTTGTTCATGAAACACAAAAAGAACGTGGTGCTACAGCAGGTTTCCTTAGTTCTAAAGGTACGAAATTTGTAGACACACTCACTAATCAAAAATCTTCTACAAATACAAAATACCAAGAGTTGACAAATAAAATTAATACTTACGATTTAGATACTCTTCCTCCTAAGTTTGTCTCCGAGTTACAAGAGGCGCTACAAAAATACAACAAAATAAACAGTATTCGTATGCAAGTGCAGTCCTTAAGTATTTCCAAAAAAGATGCTATAAAATACTATACTGGTATTAATACATCATTTCTTGATGCCATAGCTCGTTTAGCAAATGAGGCGAGCATTGCACCTATAGTTAAAGAGCTTGATGCTTATGCAAATTTTTTATATTCTAAAGAGCGAGCAGGAATTGAGAGAGCTATAGGAAGTGCTATATTTGGTGCTGCACACTCTTCAAATGCAGATGAAATAAAATTTAACTCTTTAATAGTTGAGCAAAGAAGCTTCTTAAAATCTTTTAAGATTTTATCAACTCAAGAAAGTATAGAGTCTTTTCAACAAACAGTTTCTGGTCCCATAGTAAATGATGTCAACAGGATGAGACAAGCTATTTTAAGTGAAAAAGAAGTTTCTAGTTTTAATATAGAAGCTTCTGACTGGTTTGCAACAATAACTAAAAAAATTAATCTACTCAAAAATGTTGAAGATGCATTGTCCATACACCTTATTGATGATATAAAAGAAATTCATAGTACTGAACTAAATACTCTTATATATTTACTCATTATAAATATTCTTCTAGTACTGATTTCTGTTGTTATGGGATATATCATATCACTCAATATTATAAAAGCATTAACTGAAATGAGTCGTGTTTCAAATGACTTAGCAACAGGAGACCTTACAGGAGTTATAAATGTTAATACACAAGATGAGATAGGTCAAACTGCCGATGCTATGAACAACTTTATCAGTAGGGTTGAAGAGACCATAAGTGAAGCAAAAAACTCTAGTGATGAAAATGTAGCTATATCGCATCAGCTCTCAACAACAGCAGTAACTGTAGGACAACATGTTGAGGACTCTGTTGTTTTAGTATCAGAAGCTACCACTGAAACATCTAATATCCTCACTACTATTATGAGTGCTATTGATGATGCCACAGAGAGTAAGAACGGAATCCTCAAAGCAAATGATACACTGAATGATGCCAAAAATGACATAGTCAACCTCACAACAAAGGTTCAAGAAACTGCAGAAAATGAAATAGATCTAGCACAAAAAATGGAGCAGGTTTCAAGTGAAACACAGCAAGTAAAAGATGTTTTAACTGTCATATCAGACATTGCAGACCAAACAAACCTTCTTGCCCTTAATGCTGCCATAGAAGCTGCTCGAGCAGGAGAACATGGTCGTGGTTTTGCTGTTGTTGCTGATGAAGTTCGTAAACTCGCTGAACGTACACAAAAGTCATTATCTGAAATCAATGCTACTATAAATGTCATCGTTCAATCTATCAATGATTTAAGTGCACAGATGAGTATCGGAGCACAAGAGATAGAGCAGCTAGCAGTTGTAGCTTCTGATGTAGAGGGCAAGATAACTATAACAGCCCAAATAGTAAACCAAGCAGTTATAGCTTCTGATAAAACAGTTCAAGACTTTACTGTAACGGGTGATAGTGTTAAAACTATTGTTGTACATGTAGAAAAGATTAATGATATATCATCTGTTAATGCGAGAAATGTTGAAGAGATTGCATCTGCAGCTGACCATCTCAATGCTATGACTCAAGCCCTGCACGAAAAACTTGAAACTTTTACAACCAAATAAGTTAATTCTCATAGGTGCCTCCACAGGAGGGCCTAGTGATATTAAAAAAATCCTAAAATCACTTTCAGATAATTTCAATTCACCTATAATTATTGCACAGCATATGGGCGATGAGTTTATCTCTTCGTTTGCTTCTCATATGAATGATAATACTCACCTAATGGTAAAAGTGGCACATAATAATGAAGTATTGAATTCTAATACTGTCTATATCGTATCAAAGCACTCTCGTATAATACAAGAAGACATTAAACTACTTTTTAAAATCACAACAGATTCTAAAGATATTTATAACCCCAATATTAATGCACTTTTTACTTCATGCTCTCATATTTCCCTTGAGATTGATATTTTAGCTTGTATACTGACAGGTATTGGCGATGATGGGGCTAAAGGTATTGGAACTTTATGTGTAAGAAATGCTTCATGTATAGCAGCAAACGAAACAAGTTCTGCTGTGTATGGCATGCCACAGCGAGCCAAAGAAGTTTCAAAAGATGTACAAGTTTTATCAATCCAAGAGATTATCAATACTATAAATAAATTTGGAGTAAATTAATGTTTGATTTTTTTAAAGTACAAAAAGTTTCGCATGAGTCTACAAAAATAGTGTTAGCAAAAGACTTTGAGAATATACCAGCTATATCTTCATACTTTAAAAATAGTACCGGAATTGATTTTGAGGATCAAAAAATCATTTTTAAAAGCAAGGTCACAAGTTTTTGCAGAACACATAAAATTTCTAGTTTTGCCACCTGTTTAGAACACATACAAAGTGACAGTACTTTGCGACAAGAACTGATTGATTACCTCACAACAAATGAAAGTTATTTTAACAGAGAACTCCATCAGATAGAAGAACTTACTCAAAAAATAAAATCATCATCAAAAAATGTAAAAATTCTTTGTGCTCCTTCATCTCATGGTGAAGAACCATACAGTATAGTTATAGCTTTGCTATCAGCAGGGATTCAAGAAAGTAGGTTTCATGTTACAGGTATAGATATATCTTTAGATGCGATTCATAGTGCTCAAAAAGCTGTTTATAATGAAAAAGCTGTACGAAACTTATCTCAAGACATCAGAAAAAAATATTTTACAAAAGAAGAAGATAAGTATCATCTAAACCAAGCAATAAAAGACAAAGTAACTTTTATGTGTATCAATATATTTGAGAGTGAATTTCAGAAGTTGCAGAAGTTTGATTATATATTTTCAAGAAATATGTTGATTTACTTTGACACGAAAACAAGACTCAAAGCACAGAGTTTATTTAAATCTCATCTTGTTGATGAAAATGAAGAAATTTATTATGGACATGCAGATTTAACACATTTACATCATTAAATCTAGTCGTCATCCTCATCATCAAACATACCTTCCATTTCTATAACTTTAGGTTTTGCTTTAACAGCAGTCATTTCACTAATATCATCAGGAGAGATACTAATTGCCATTGCTACAAAAGCGGCTAAAGCATTATCATCTACAATCTCTTGACAAGTCTCAGAAGTATTATAAATAGTCAGTATCTTGTTTTCAAACAATATATCTTTCGTTTGAATCCCTAGTTCTGCGGCTATAACATACAAGTCAGGGCGTATGAGGGAAATCCCCTCAACTTTCATTGAAAAACCTGTTCTGTTATCTGGGATTATCATTTATGCTTCCTCTGCTTTAACCATATGGTCTTTAGCTTCTATGCCCATCAAAGAGAGTCCCGTTTTGATACTTAATGCCACTACTAAAAGAAGTTTGAGTAGTTTAGCTTCATCAGGGGTTCCTATCATGCGAACATCATAGTAAAACTTATGTAGCGATGCTGCTAATGATTTTAAATAATCAGGAAGCTTTTGTACTTGACGTGAGTTAAAAGCATCTTCCACAACTTCAGGAAGTAAAAGTGCATCAAAAAGAAGTGTATCTGCATTTTCTCCTAAGTTTTTCAAACTAGCGCTGTTAATATCTTCACCAGATACAGTCGCTTTAGAAAGTAGTGTTTGAATCCTAGCATGTGCATACTGAATATAAAAAATAGGGTTTGAGCTATCTTGCTTTTTAAACTCAGCAAGGTCAAACTCTAACGCAGTGTCAGACTTCTTTGAAGCAAAGATAAAACGAAGGGCATCAGAACCTATCTCTTCAACGATGTCACTCATCAGTATAACATTACCCGCACGTTTACTCATTTTGTACGGCTCACCATCTTTAAGAAGTGAAACCATTTGAGCTAGAAGCACTTCAAGCTTGTTTGAGTCATAACCCAAAAAGTCAATCGCTGCGTTTACTCTCGGGATATAACCATGATGGTCAGCTCCCCAAATGTTTATGTACTGATCGTAGCCACGTTCAAACTTCTGGTTATGGTAAACTATGTCACCTGCTAAGTAAGTAGGACGACCATCATCACGAACAACAACTCTGTCATGATCATCACCTTTAGACTCAGACTTTATCCAAAGTTTTTCTTCTTTTTTATAGACATTGTCGCCCATCTTTTTCATAACACGATCCCAGTCTTTATAAAGACCAGACTCATTTACAAAAGTATCAAAGTGGATGTTAGTTGCAGCTAAAGTATCTACTACTATATCCATAACGCCATCTTTTGCCCAGAGTGCTAGCTCTTTATAGCGAGACTCATCAGAGAATATCTCTACACCAAATTTTTCTATAGCACCCTTAGCTAAACCCTCTAGGTACTCACCACGATAATAAGATTCAGGATATTCAACACTCTCTTTTAAGATGTTTTCTCTTGCATATAGGGCTATAGAGAGACCAAGTAGGTCTATCTGATTTCCAGCATCATTTACATAGTACTCAGCAGTTATATCATAGCCTAAGTGTTTTGCTAAACGGTAAAGTGTATCACCATAAACAGCACCACGAGCATGACCTATGTGAAGTGGTCCTGTTGGGTTTGCTGATACAAATTCTAAAAGTATTTTTTGATTTTTTTCTTGCTTGGCAAAGTCGGATGGATTATCCAATGCCCATGAAGCATACTCAGCTAAAAAGCTCTCACTCAAACGAAAGTTCAAGTAACCTTTTACTGATTCAACACTTGAGAACTCTTCATACTCACCAAAAGATGAAGCGATTTCTTCCGCAATCACCATAGGAGATTTACGAAGTTCTTTAGCAAGTGAAAAAGCGATAGGAGTAGCAAAGTGACCAAAAGAACGATCCCTAGGTTTTTCTAAAACAACCTCACGACCCAGTTTTTCACGCAAAAGCGCCGATACACGTTGTTTCAAAGGGTTATGCTTCTGTTTTTGTTTTTGGAGCTTCTGTAGATGCTACTTCTTCTGAACTTTCAACTTTTTTAGGCTCATCTGATGCGATCTCTTCTTCAACATCTTTCATTTCATTTTTAAAGTTTTTGATTCCCTTACCAAAGCCTTTTGCTAAGTCAGGTATTTTTTTCGCTCCAAAAAGTAAAACGATTATTCCGAAAATTATTACTAGTTCTGTTGTACCAGGCATTCCCATACTGTATATCCTTGTTTAAAATTAATTTTGAGATTATAACTCAATTTTACTGTAAATTCTCTTATCAGAAAATTTTCGTCTCTTATTCTTCTATATCTTCCCATCTTTGCACAAATTCATTTATTTTAATATGTGGAATCTTAAGTCTTGCAGTCAAGGCTATCTGTTTAAGCACTTTTGCCGCTACATCTAAGTCATCATTTATCACTATAAAATCATACTCAGATGTTCTTTGTATCTCACGACGTGCTACTTGAATACGCCCCTCAATAATTTCTTTTGAATCTGTTGAGCGTTTTTCTAAACGTCTTTTTAACTCAGAGAGTGTTGGAGGTGTAATAAAGATAGAGGTTGTAATATCCCCAAGTCTATTCTTAACAGCCATATTTCCTTGAACATCTATGTCAAAAATAACAAGTTTTCCTTCTGACAGAGCTTGACGAACAGGATGCAAAGAAGTTCCATAGTAGTTTCCGTGTACAGTTGCATACTCTAAGAAGTTATCTGCTTCTATATCTTTGACAAACTCTTCTTTACTTACAAAGTGGTAATCTACACCCTCTGCTTCACCCTTTCTCATAGGTCGAGTTGTTGTAGATAATGAGAAATAATAATCCCCTATCTCATCTGATATTTTATTTATTAGTGAACTTTTTCCTGCTCCACTCGGTCCTGAAAGAACAAGAACTACTCCGTTATGTTCTATCACTAACTATCTCCTAATGTAATGTTGATACTAATTTTCATACCCTTCATAGAAGCTGCTACATTTTTATCACTCAGTGCAGCGAGAAGATTTTTTAGTGCTTCAACACCACTATTTTCCTCTACTGCAATCTCTTCATCAACTACTGCTACTTCTTCATTAACTTCATCTTCAGCTAATGCTTCTACAGGCTCTTCTTCTTCTTGGAAATCTTCAACTTCTGCTTCAGCTTCAACTTCTGCTTCAGCTTCAACTTCTTCTTCTGTTTCATCTATCTCTTCACCCATTGCAAGCTTTATATCTTTACTCGTTAAAGAGTCCAAATCACCTGAAACAATGTCTAAAAGTGTCTCTTCATCTATTTCACTCTCTAACTCTTCTTCACTCAAGTCATCTACAGCATTTTCTATCTGTGAAGCAATATCAAGATCAGCCTCTTCTTCAATTTCTTCTTCAATTTCTTCTTCAATTTCTTCTTCAAGTTCTGGTTCTTGTTCTGGTTCTTCTACTTCAGACACTTCTTCAACTTCTGATTCTTCTTCAATTTCAGGCTCTTCTTCAGCTTCAATTTCTTCTTCAAGTTCTGGTTCTTGTTCTGGTTCTTCTACTTCAGACACTTCTTCAACTTCTGCTTCAGGCTCAGATTCTTTTTCAACTTCTTCTTCTTCAGGCTCAGACTCTTCTTCAACTTCTACTTCTTCTTCAAGAATCAACTCTTCTTCAAGCTTAGGTTCATCTTCAAGAATCAATTCTTCTTCATCTTCAGACTCTTCTTCAGGTTCATCTTCAAGAATCAATTCTTCTTCGTCTTCAGATTCTTCTTCTAAAACTAATTCTTCAAGATCTTCTTCTTCATCAAGATTTATATCCATTTCTGTTTCTTCAAGTAAATCTTTTACTTTTTGTGCTTCCTCATCATCTAAAACACTTTCACCAGAACTATCATCTTCTAAATCCTCAAGACTTAACTCTTCATCGAGGTCTTCAAGTTCCTCTAGTCCATCGAGCTCTTCAAGTTCATCTTCTAAACCATCCAGTTCTTCTAAATCCTCTAGTTCTTCTATCTCACCTAAGTCTTCTAGCTCTGCTAGAACTTCTTCTTCTCCAACAGCTTCATCAACAGCACTATCTTCTTCTAACACACTGATGTCAATTTCATCAGATTCTTTACTAAACACAGAAAAAAGTTCCACTAAGTCTGTCGGTAAAAATGGTTTTTTGAGTATTTTAGTAAAGCCATCTACCTCTTGGGCATCACGAGAACATATATAAAGTGATGTAGAGTAGGTAACTTTTTCATTGAGTTGCATATACAATGAATCACTATAAAGTGTGTCATCTATAACTACTAAATCATAAGTAGTAGATTCTATAGCATCTAAAGATTCAACAACTTCAAGATTATCAGAGGTTTTTTGAGCACTAAGTGTAACAAGTTTATTTACGACAGGATTGTCATTTATGAGTAAAATATTCACGAATATTCCTTGAGGGTTGTATATTGATTATATTGCTATTATTGTATCTAAATAAAACTAAAAAAGCATCTCTAAAGCATTAAATGCATCTATCATTTGAGTTTTTACTATGAGCATAGTCGAAGTAAATGTCGCTATAAGCACTACAAATGCCACCATAATCTTTATAGGAAAACCGATGACTAGAAGGTTAAACTGAGGCATTGTTTTCATAAGCATTCCAAAGATTACATCTGCCAACCATGATAATGCTACGATAGGAAATGCTATCATAAATCCAACCATAAACATATTTGAAGCGGCATTTATAATATAGCGAAAAAGGTCTTCTCGTAGTATAAACCCACCTAAAGGAACAGCTTTTAAAGAACTGTCGACAAAGAGTAGTACCCAGTGATGCAGATCTAATGAAAGGAGTACCATCAATCCCATCAAAGACAGGAACTGCGATATGATTGGCATCGAAACACCCGTTTGAGGGTCAATAGCACTTGCCATAGAGAAACCCATCATAAAAGAGATTATTCCTCCTGCAAAGGTAATGACATTATAAGCTATTTGAAGGATTATACCCACAGACAAACCAAGCATGAACTCACTCAAGATTGCCAATACTATTGTAGGTAGATTGATGGCTATTTGCAGAGGTGGCATAGAAGAGTAAAAGACTATAGTAAAGAAAAATGCCATAGCGGCTTTTATCTGCATGGGAATATTTTTATGTGAGAATATTGGTACAGCTATAAAAAGAGCTGAAAAACGAAAGAATAAAAGCATAAAACCAACAACATTTGCATCTTGAAACATCTTCATAAATTCCATATTGTCAGCTACTTAATCTGCTTCAATTTTTTATCTTCGAGATGGTAAACTCTATCGCACTGGTGTGCTAAGTCATTATCATGTGTTACAAGTATCATACCTGCATCATTACTTCTGCAGTAGTTAAAAAAGAGTTGCATGACTTCATCTGCAGTTTTTTTATCTAGGTTTCCAGTTGGCTCATCTGCAAAAATGATACGAGGCTTTTTTGTCAAAACTCTAGCTATAGAAACACGCTGTTGTTGTCCACCTGAGAGTTGTGTTACTTTTTGATGTATAGGTTCTTTTATATGTAAGGCTTCAAGTAGTGTATCTTCTATCTTTTCACCTGAAAGTAGTTGTGCTACTTCTAAGTTTTCATATGCACTAAAACCATTAAAAAGATAGTGAGATTGAAAGATTAAACCTAAATCATGGCGTTTAATTATAGAGAGTCTTTTTTTACTCATACTAGCTACATCTTCGCCAAAGAGGTAAACACTCCCTTCGCTTGGTCTTAAAAGTGTTGAAAGTTGATGTAGCAGTGTCGATTTACCACTCCCACTCATACCTATAATAGCAATACTTTCTCCAGAATTAAGCTCAATATTTACATCGTTAAAGAGTTCATATTCAAAAGTATGGGATAGGTTTTTTGCTGTAAGTAAATTCATTTAAGGATTATATTCTAAACTTACTAAAGATAAGTTTTTACTCATCAAATATCTTTTTGCAACCTATACAAGAATGCATGTCTAATCTTTTTGAGTATACTCTTTCTATCATTTTTTTCATTATATAAGCAAAATATCCATTGATATAGATTCCGAAAACTTTTGCTGTTGCATAACGACGACCTAAGGCTATAAGAATTCCTCGAGAATGTATCTTATGTTCTTGTAACTTTTGACCTTTTTGATCGTGTTTGATATTTTTCGAGCACAGTACACCCATCTGCTCTGCTATATCCGCTGTTGGTGCGAGTATATTTTCATCTTTATCTCTGAGTGTTGTGCAGTCACCTATGGCATAAACATTTTTATACTCTAGTGTTTGAAGCGTAGGTTTTGTTTGGATGTAGCCTCTTTCATTTTTTTCTAATTTTAGATTAAATACTACACCATTTGGTTCAATTCCTCCAGCAAAAATCATAAAATCCATAAATACTTTTTCACCACTACTAAGTGTTACAGATGTTTTTGTTAATGCGACGACTTTTTGCTTGTTTTTTATCACTACCTCTAAATCTAAAAGTCTTTTAATAGACTTATCAACTAGGTGTTTATCCATTCCAAAAAGTATATGTTCTGCAGCATTCACAAGTATGATGTTGAGTTTTCGACATATAAAATTATTCTGCTTATAAAACTCTTTAGCAAAAGATGCCATCTGTGCAGCTATCTCTACTCCGCTCAACCCTGCCCCTGCTATAACTATACTCAAGGGTGTACATGTCGCCCCACCCTCATCCACTTTCTTAAACAAGGACATCTCAAACTTTTGCTTAAAGTACATCGCTCGGTGTAGTGCTTTTATACCATAAGCATACTCTCGTAGACCTTCTACATTTGTAGCAAATTTCGTACGTGAACCTACTGCTATAACAAGATAATCATAACTTAACCTATCAGTAGTAGTGATGACTTTATTATTTTTAAAGTCCATATTTGTAACTTCTCTCTTGCAAAAACTTACATTAGAATTTTTAAAACCACTACAGTATGTGAAAAGGTCTAGTGTGATTTGTGCAAAGTCTTCTTCATTTGCGATGAGATCATAAACTTCTGTTTGCATATAATGGTAGGGATTTTTATCTAAGAGGATTATTTCATTGTCAGGGTTTTTCGCAAGGTTTTTAACAGTCTGTATACCTGCATAACCACCACCGATAACAATAATTTTATGTTTTTGATTTTCGTTCATTAGAGATTATATCATGTTAAAAATTATTTTGTTTGAAATAGTAGTCAGAGGGGTAACTAATCCCTCTGTTTGATTAATGCAATAATGGTGCAAGCACCATCATGATTAAAAAGACTACTATTAGCTTACTGTTCAAGGTAGAGCCTTTATGTCAAGCTCCCACCCACCACACAATCCAACCAAAAATTTGGCAAAAAAAAAGGTTAAGACCTAAGCCTTAACCTTTTCACTCAACATGAACTTGGTAGTTAATCAAGTTTATAAAGGAGTTACCTTGAACATCAATAAAATTATACCAAAAAATTTGGCAAAAAAAAAGGTTAAGACCGAAGCCTTAACCTTTTAGATAAAGAAAGAAGTTTAATCTTTAAAGATTAAGCCATTTGTGCAGCAACTTCTGCAGCAAAGTCATCTTCTTTTTTCTCTATTCCATCACCAACTTCAAAACGAACAAATTCAGTAATCTCAGCAGTACCACCAGCAGCTTTTGCTGCCTTTTCTACGGCTTGTGCAACAGTTAATTTATCATCCATAACAAAGTTTTGGTCTAATAAACATTGCTCTTTATCAAGAGTAGAGTTATCAGAGATAAAACGAGCTAAAGATCCAGGAACGATTTTGTCCCAGATTTTCTCAGGTTTACCTTGTTCTTTAAGAGTAGCTTTGATGTCAGCTTCAGCTGACGCTAAAACTTCTTCAGTGAGTTGACTCATAGAAACATATGTAGGTACATTTTTAAGAGGTTTCTTTAAACGACCTAATTCGATGTTCTCTTTTTTGATAACTTCGATACGTCCAACAGTCTCACTAGCAACATAAGCAGGATCTAAATCTTTATAAGAAAGAGTAGTTGGCTTCATTGCAGATGCGTGCATTGCAACTTGCTTCATGAAAGGTCTTAAAGCTTCTGCAGTTTTTTCACTGTCACATTTAGCAACAGCAATAACTGCTATTCTTGTGTTTGAGTGAATATAACCATTTAAAGATGTTGTAGCATCAGCTGTAAGTGTAGCAAAACGACGAAGTTCTATCTTCTCACCGATTTTGATTACTTCTGCTTGAAACTTTTCACCAAATGCAGATGCATTAAACGCAGCTACATCAGCTGGTTGGTTGTTGAAAATCTCTTCCGCTGTATCTTTTACAAGTTTTTGGAAACCTTCATTTTGAGCAACAAAGTCAGTCTCAGAGTTAATTTCAATAACAGTAGCTTTTGAGTAATCATCAGCGATAACGATTCCAGCAAGACCTTCAGCAGCAACTCTATCAGCTTTTTTAGCTGCTTTAGCTATACCACGAGCCTTTAAAAGTTCAGTTGCCTTAGCCATGTCTCCATCAGCTTCAACAAGAACTTTTTTACAATCCATCATAGGAGCATCAGTAGAAGCACGAAGCTCCTTTACCATAGCCGCTGTAACTGCTGCCATAATTAAGCTTCTTGTGTAGCTGCTGGAGCTTCAGTTGCCTCAGCAGCTTCAGTAGTTACTTCTTCTTCAGTCTGCTCTTCTTCAGCAGGTGCATCTCTAAGAGCTTTACCTTCGTTGATAGCTGCAGTCATCTCACGACAGAAAAGTTGAATTGAACGAATTGCATCATCATTTCCTGGAATTGGGTAGTCGATTAAGTCTGGGTCACAGTTAGTATCTAGTGGAGCTACAACTGGGATTTTAAGACATCTAGCTTCAAGAACTGCGATGTGCTCTTTTACAGCATCAACAACAAAAAGCATATCAGGAAGTTTCTTCATGTTACGGATACCACCGAAATATGCTTCTAGTTTAACTTTTTTACGAAGTAGCATTAATTTTTCTTTCTTAGTAAGAAGATCAATTTGACCATTTTCTTCCATTTCTGAAATAATGTCTAGTTTACGAATAGACTTTTGAATAGTTGGGAAGTTAGTAAGCATACCACCTAACCATCTGTTATCTACGTAAGGCATGTTACAATCAAGAGCCGCTTGTCTTACAGAGTTACGAGCTTGTTTCTTAGTACCAACAAAAAGAATAGTTTGACCTTCTGCTGCTGCGTCCATAACGATAGTGTATGTGTTACGGAAATAACGTAAAGTCTTTTGTAAATCAATTATATAGATATTTTTACGAACACCAAAGATGTATTTTTTCATTTTCGGGTTCCAACGACGTGTTTGGTGTCCAAAGTGTACACCACATTCTAAAAGGTCTTTCATAGTTACCATAGGGTAATCCTTAAGTGCTTGTTTACCAAGCAAGAGTTTTGTTAGTTAACTTCGATAATGTCGGACATTGACTCTCTAAAAAGAGAGTTGCACTAACTTTTGACACATATCTGTTTAATATTTTCAGCTCAAGTGAGGATGAAAAATCCGCGAATTATACTCTAAATTTATTTAATTTAAGCTTTTATACTCACTATTAGAATTTATTATAACAATTAACTTCGCTTTCAAATTAGTTTTATCTTATATAATGTATAGTATCGTAGATTTATTATACAACAAGGGGAAAGAATGAATAAACCTTTACTACTATCACTCGCCGCAGCGACTATACTTACATCTAGTCTAAACGCAGAGTCAATGTATGAGCGCATCCAGTCGATGGAGCTTAAAATGAAGCAGATGCAAGAGGAATTAGTTACTCTTAAGTCACAAGATACTCAAGCAGTCGAGGAAGAAGAGGAAGACGAAACTTCTGACGAAGAGAATAATGATGAGGGGACTGATGATGAAGGTGAAGATTCTGATGACTCTGAAGATGGGGATGATGATGAGGATGAAGAAGAAACAGTTGAAGATCGTCTAGCTGATCTTGAAGAGAGTATTACAGATCTTAACAAAAACACAAATGGTTCACATTTAAAGTTTGGTGTTGATTATAGATTTGCTCTTGATTCTCTACAGTATGATATGGCTGATGGAAGCAGAAAAACGAACAATGCTTTTATGACAAATAGACTATGGATTAATATGAACTGGAAAGCAACTGATAATCTTAGTTTTTCTGGACAACTTGCTTATAATAAAGCTTTTGGTCAACGTTCAGACGGGAATACCGGTAGTTCGACTAATCCAGGG
>JALSMC010000192.1 GCA_026987995.1 Sulfurimonas sp.
GATTTCCTGAGCTATGGTTTGTTTCATACATATTTATGATTGAACCACCCTCTATAGAGAGACTGAAATCTATAATCTGAATATTTTTTGTAAGTTTATTGTAAATAATATTTTTTGGATTAATGTCGGCATGAATAACTTGCTTATCATGTATGTATGAGAGTGTTTGGAGTATAGACTTAGAGATATAGAGTGCCTCAGCTACTTCAAATGAACCTATCTGCAAGTAATTGTAAAGTGAATCACCACCTATATCATCAAAAACATGACAATAAAAATCTGTTGTTGATATAGTATCTAAGAGTAGTACTATATGCTTAGACTTAAGCTGAGAAAGGATTTTTGCTTCATTTACAAACTGTGATACTTTATGCAAATCCCTAAATGACTGCTTAAGAACCTTAAGAATGACTGCATGCTTATCTTTTAGTCTAATAGCCCTATATACAATAGTTGAACTACTCTCATGTAAAGTATCTGTAATTTTATAATCATTCTTCAATGTCATATAATTTCTCCATATTTAATATTATACTACAAAAACTACTATTTGCCTCGTGTAAGGTTATTTATGTATAATTTCATTAATTATTTTATCTATACATCGGAGAAGAAATGGGATTAGCAATCGGTCTAGTAGGACTACCAAATGTCGGAAAATCAACAACTTTTAATGCACTTACAAAAGCACAAAATGCAGAAGCGGCAAACTATCCGTTTTGTACGATAGAACCCAACAAAGCAGTTGTTCCTGTTCCTGACAAGCGTTTAGCAGAGTTAGCAAAGATTGTTAATCCTGAGAAAATTCAGTACTCTACTTTAGACTTTGTTGACATCGCAGGTCTTGTTAAAGGTGCATCTCAAGGGGAAGGTCTTGGAAACAAGTTTCTCTCAACTATCCGTGAAACAGAAGTTATACTTCAAATAGTACGTTGCTTTGACGATGAAAATATTGTACATAATGAAGGGAGTATTGACCCTATTCGTGATGTTGAGATTATCGAAGGAGAGTTGATTTTAGCTGATATTGAAGTACTTTCAAACCGTATGGATAGACTTAAAAAACAAGCAAAAGCTGATAAAAGTGCAAAGGCTGTTTTAGAGTTTGCAGAGGAACTTTTAGAGTTTTTAGCTGATGGTAATTTAGCAAGAAACTTTGACAAAACTGACAGTGATGAGTACAGACAACTTGTAAATGAAGTTCGCTTTTTAACAGACAAAGAAATCATGTACGGTGCGAACACTGATGAAGATGGTCTTTTAGAAGATAACGAGTATGTAAAGCTTCTCAAAGCACATGCAGAGGCTAACAACTGTGAGCTCATCAAACTTTGTGCAAAAGTAGAAGAAGAACTTATTGGGCTTGATGATGAAGAAGCTCAAGAGTTTTTAACAGAAATGGGTGTAGAAGAATCAGGACTAGAGCAGATAATCCATAAAGGTTTTAGTAAACTTGGTCTTATGAGCTACTTTACAGCTGGTGTTCAAGAGGTTCGTGCTTGGACTATCAAGCAAAACTCTACGGCTCCAAGAGCTGCTGCAGCCATTCACAATGACTTTGAGAAAGGTTTTATCCGTGCAGAAGTTATCGCATTTAACGACTTCATAGAAAATGGTGGTGAAGCAGGTGCTAAAGATGCTGGAAAGATGAGACTAGAAGGGAAAGAGTACATAGTTCAAGATGGTGATGTTATGCACTTTAGATTTAACGTTTAGGGTAAGCATCTATAGTCATCATATACCCGACCATAGTATTTCGTAAACGCAGAAGAGCATCATTAAAATAGGCAAGAGGTTTCACTTCAAGTGCCTCCTCTTTGTACTCCAAGCTTTTGAGTTCTTCGTTATCTTTAGCTTCAGCTATCATAAGCTGAAGTTTTGTAATCTTATCTTTTTTAGCATTATGTGCATTTTTTATTCTTCCCCACAATTGACTATA
>JALSMC010000193.1 GCA_026987995.1 Sulfurimonas sp.
TGATGAAAAAAAAGCGATAGAAGAAAAAATATCAAAAGAGCTTTTTAAAAGAGTAACTGCACTCTATGGTGAGGGAAAAAAGAAAGACCCTGAAGTTTTTAAGGATGATATTCGCCTTGATCATAAAAAAGTAAAAACAGTTGTGAGTTACCTTGAAGATATAAATCTTAGTGAAACAGACTTAGACTCTAAAGGGAAGGCATTTGAAACTTTTATGGGTTCATACTTTAGGGGAGATTTTGGGCAGTTTTTTACACCTAGAAATATTGTTAAGTTCATTGTTAGTGTTTTACCTATCACTCATGATAGCAAAGTGATTGACACATCTTGTGGTAGTGGTGGTTTTTTACTTTATGCACTTGATAAAGTGAGACAAGAAGCAGATGAATATTATCAACATGACCCAGCAAAACACTTTAGACATTGGCATGACTTCGCAGAAAAAAAGCTTTTTGGCATTGAGATAAATGAGCAGATAAGCCGAACTGCTAAAATGAATATGATTATCCATGATGATGGTCATACCAATGTCATCACAAGTGATGGACTCCTTAAAAGTGATGTAATGATTGAAAAAAGTGGCAATGATGGATTTAAATATAATAGTTTTGACTTCATTATCACAAATCCACCTTTTGGCTCATCTGTAAAACAGACAGAATCAGCATACCTACATCAATATAGCTTAGGAAATAAAGATACTTCTTGGCTAGACTTGAAAAACTCTGCTTCAACTGAGAGAGCCAACCAAAGCACAGAAGTGCTTTTTATAGAGCAAGATTATAACTTTTTAGTAGAGGGTGGTTTTTTAGCCATTGTTATACCTGATGGCATACTTACAAACAGTTCTATGCAGTATGTAAGAGACAATATCGAGCAATGGTTTAGAATAGTAGCCGTCATCTCTCTTCCTCAAACTGCGTTTGCTCATACAGGTGCAGGGGTGAAAAGTTCGGTACTGTTTTTACGAAAACATAAAAAAGATGCAACTCAAAAGATAGAAAATCTCAAAAAAGAGATACAAGAAGAGGTAAAAACTTCAAATGAATATGCCCAAAAAGTAAAAGCCATAGAAAAAGCAAAAAAAGATGAGATAGCTACCTATAAGGGTGACAAAAAGAGTGAAGCTTTTAAAGAGTTTAAAAAAGAGCTAAGTGAAAAGTACACCTCACAGATAAACAATCTCAAAGATGACCTAGAAGAGATATACATAAAAGAGAAACAATCTAAACTAGATGACTATGCTATATTTATGGCAATAGCCCAAGATATAGGTTTTGATGCTACAGGTAGAAGTACAGGAAACAATGAACTAGAAGTGATACAAAAAGAGCTTACTAGATTTATCCAAAGTGTGATTGATGATGAATAAAAACATAATCATAAAACTCCAAGAAGAGTTTAATCAACAAAAGCTTAAAGGTTCTGAGAATGAGTGAGTTTAGGTTGAGTGATGGGGTGGATAAGGGTAAGACATTTTTAATTAATTATTCAAGTTTAGACAATAGGTATGACCCAAAATTTTATCATAAAAATTTTACTGATAATATTGATAGGATTAAAAATAATAATTACTCAAAACTAAATGATGTTATAGAATTTTCATCAGAAACTTGGAATCAAAAAGATTATTTTGAAGATACATTCCCATACATTGAAATAAGTAAAATAAATACTTTAACTGGAATTATTGAAGAAATTAAAAAAGTTGAAAAATGTAAAGCTCCAAGTCGTGCAAAAATGATTGTTAGAAATAATGATATTATTATTTCAACTACAAGACCAGATAGAGGGGCAATTTCTTATGTAAAAACAAATGATATATTAATAGCATCTACAGGTTTTTCTATATTAAGAGATATAAAAAATAATATAATTACAAAAAAATACTTATTTTATATTCTAAAACTTCCATTAGTATTGCAACAATTTAATCAAAGAAGTAGTGGAGGAAATTATCCAGCAATAACACAAGAAGAAATATCTAAGGTCATAATACCAATACCAACAAAACCAATTCAACAAAATATTATAGATATGATGGACAAAGCCTATTTATCTAAAAAACAAAAAGAGAAACAAGCAAAAGAGCTACTAGAGAGCATTGACACTTATCTTTTAGATGAACTTGGCATCACTCTGCCTGAAGTTGATAATAGTTTGGATAAAAGAATTTTCGAGGTTAATTTGAGTGATGTTAGTGGGGGGAGGTTTGACCCATTTTATTATAAATATTGTGTAAATGTTATGAAAAGTATAAAATACGAAGAATTGGATTTGATTGAATTAGCTAATATTAACAAAGGTCAAAGTATTACTAGTAAAGATATAGTTGAAGGTAAATATCCTGTGATTGGAGGAGGACAAACAAGTCCATATAACCATAACAAATGCAATCATGACGATAACATAATAACAGTTAGTGCGTCAGGTGCGTATGCTGGTTATGTTTGGTATCATAATTATGCAATATTTGCTTCTGATTGTAATGTGTTACAATCTAAAAATGAAGAAGAGTGTAAAACTGTATTTTTGTTTAATGTATTAAAGTTAAAGCAACAAGAACTCTATAATCTACAACAAGGGTCAGGACAACCTCATGTATATGCTGATGACATTAAAAACATAAAAATCCCACTCCCCCCAATAAAAAAACAAAACGAAATAGCCGAGCATATCCAAAACATAAGAGACGAAGCAAAACAACTTAAACTTGAAGCCGTGCAAGAGTTAGAGAGTGCAAAAGCAGAAGTTGAAAAGATGATACTAGGTTTATGATGCAAACTATAAAAATACAAATACACCATAAAGAGCCTTTAACAGTAAAAAAAATAGCTACTATTTTATATGATGAGATTGGTGAAGAGTATGACTTGATGATTGAAGATATAGAGGATTATTTTACCTTTTGTAGTTGTACTGTTTTGCCTAATGAAACTTTTATAAGTGTGGTAGAGTTTAGCTTACCAGAGTTAGAAACAAGAGAGGCTAGCATTAAGGGTATTGTTTTTTCATTTTTAGATAGTGTTGCATGTATAAGTGGTGTTATAAACATAACTAAGATGAACGATAGCATTTTACAAGAGATGGCACTAAAGTATTATGAGCAGATTATAGAGCTTGAGATGGATATGAGAGATGTTTTAACCTATATTGTCACCTATAGTAGTAAAACTATAAATGAAGAATTTTTTAAAACATTTGGCATCAACAAAAGTGAGAAATTAGACAATGCTAACATAAAAGAAAATTTTGAAAATGGTCTCTTTTATATCTACTTTAATCATTATGCCTCTTTTACTCAGCCTCAAAAGCTAAAAGCTGAAAAAATAGCAGAGTTTTTACAAGAACCTCACATAAGTAGCTTTGAGCAACTAAAAACAAAACTTCAAGATAGAGGTTTAAAAGAAGATAGACACATCGACTTTATAGCCTCAATAAAAGATAAACTTAAGCCTATAGAAAAAATGAGAAATGCCATCATGCATATTCGTAATATATCAGATAATACTATTAGAAATTTTGAAATGGCGATTGAAGACAATGGAGTAAATAAAGGGATTAAAACTCTTATAGAAGATTTTTGGAATAATGAAAATGAGATTTTACAACAACAAACTTTTATGAAATTAGCAGAAATTGAAATAAGAAATATATTTAAAGAGATTGATGAAAATAAAAACTCTGATTATTGTAGTCAAAGTGATATAGTTAATACAATGCTAGATAATGATTATCAAGATTTAGAAACTTTTCAAAATGATGTTTTAGAGTATATTGATGATGAAATAAATATTTTAAATTATGCTATTACAGATGAAAATTATCAAGAACTTAGTTTAGCAATACAAGCACTTTGGGGTGAAGATGAATAATTTAACAATTAAAGATGAACTCACAGAATTTTTACTCTACAGTACTCCAACAAGTAATGTAAAAGTAGAGATTTTTATGCATAATGAAACTGTTTGGCTTCCACAAAAAAGAATGGCTGAGCTTTTCGGTGTAGATATCTCCACTATAAACGAACATCTAAAAAACATCTACAAAAGCCATGAGTTAGAAGAAGATGCAACTATTGGGAAATTCCCAATAGTTCAAACTGAGGGTAAAAGAGAAGTAAAAAGAGAAGTTAATGTTTATAACCTAGATGTTATTCTTTCAGTTGGTTATCGTGTAAACTCATCTAAGGCTACACAGTTTCGTATATGGGCTACTAAGATTTTAAAAGAGTACATCATCAAAGGCTTTGCCATGGATGATGATAGACTTAAAAACGGTAAGCACTTCGGAAAAGACTACTTTAAAGAGCTTCTTGAAAGAGTTCGTTCAATTCGGGCAAGTGAGAGGAGAATTTATCAACAAATCACAGATATATTTGCTGAGTGTAGTTTTGATTATGATAAAAAATCTCAAACCACAAAAGATTTTTATGCAACTGTTCAAAATAAATTTCACTTTGCTATTACAGGTAAAACGGCAGCTGAAATCGTATATGAAAATGCAGATATATCAAAGCCATTTATGGGGTTGAAAACTTGGAAAAACTCACCTGATGGACGAGTGTTAAAATCAGATGCAAGTATAGCAAAAAACTATCTTGGAGAAGATGATATTAAAAAACTTGAAAGAACTATAGGTGCATACTTTGACTATATTGAAAGAATTATTGAAAATCGTCAAGAATTGAATATGAAAGATGTAAGTGAATCTGTAAATAAATTTTTAGAATTTAATGAGTTTCAAATTCTTGAAGGAAAAGGAAAAGTTTCACATATACAAGCAAAAGAAAAAGCTTCAAAAGAGTATGAAGAGTTTAATAAAATACAAAAAATCGAATCTGACTTTGATAAAGAGATGAAGAAGTTACTTCGTTAAAACACACACAACAAATACGAGGAGATGAATAATTTACCTAACGGTAATTTATTGCTCACGACAATCGTTACAATCCAAGTATTAAATTTATAATCTTTACAATTATTAAGAAATAATGTATAATATTGTAAAGGAAGTGTTTGATTTTTGCAAAAGAAAAAGCGAGATTGAAAAAAAGTGGTAATATTATTGCTGACATGGACTTAATGATAGCTAGCATAGCAATTGAGAATGATTGTACTCTTTTTAGTAATAATATAAAGCACTTTGATAGAATAAAGAACTTAGACCTTGAACAAAAACTTTGTTAGTATAGTTCTTCTTTTAGCACTTAACCTGCTAGACTTAAATGCATCCACATATAAATGGAGTGCTTCAACAGATAAAAAAATAGCCTATGTAAATGAGGCTGTTTTACTTACCTGTATATGTGAGTTTAGTGATGAGAGTGAACTTTATACTATAGACTTTAATCCAGTTGAAGAGTATGATGAGTTTAGTATAAGGCTTTTAAAAGAGAGCCAAGTGCTAAAAAATTCTAAAAGAGTTAATACATATGAGTATATAGCCTATGTAAAAAGAGCAGGACTTATAGCTTTTGATTTTGATGTTGTTATGAAAAAGACAACACAAGAGTCTATAAACTCAACAACAAACGGGCATTATGATGATTCTAAAAGTGAGTCATTTATCTCAAGCCCTATAAAGCTCTTACCTCTCTCTATCGATATTAAAAAAACTCCTTCAAAACTTGTTGGAGAATTTACTCTAGCGGTGAAACAAGATAGCACTGAACTTGTAGCATTTGAGCCTTATAGTTTAGAAATCCAGATAGAAGGAATAGGAAACTTCTCAAGTATAGAGTCTATTGATTTTAATATTGAGGGTGTGAAAATATTTGCACAAGTTCCTATTTT
Organism: Sulfurimonas sp.; assembly: GCA_026987995.1. GTDB lineage: Bacteria > Campylobacterota > Campylobacteria > Campylobacterales > Sulfurimonadaceae > Sulfurimonas. The sequence continues at coordinate 5,796 of JALSMC010000193.1, forward strand.
AAAGACGAAGTTCTCAAAGGCTGGAGAAAAAGGTGTTTGGAGTCAGAAGTTTGCTTTTGTGAGTGAGAAATCATTTGTAGTTCCTGAGTTAGTTATAGAGTACTTTGATGTAAAAACAGCTACCTTAAAGATGCTTATATACGAGGGAGTAAGTGTAAAAGTTGATGGGGATGTATATAAACAAGAGGAGATATTTGATACAAAAGAAAAAGAAGAGCTTTTTTTTAAGCAGGAGTACTTTTACTATCTCCTCATCTTTTTACTTGGTTATTTAATGGCAAAAATCAAATTAAATATATTCAATCGACAGAGGACAGAGGAAGAACTTTTTCTTAAATGTATTAAAAAGACGAGCTCTTTAGAAGAACTATGTTTTCTTTTGGTCAGTAAAGATATGAAGAAGTATGAAGAACTCATATTAAAAATAGAGTCAAAAGAACTTACATCTCTAAATAAAGCTAAACAGATGATGTTTGACATTCATTAACCGTGTGTTTTACAATGATTAACCACAAGTGATTATACTTACAGCATAAATAAATCGAGGTGTTGTGAAATGATAAGTAAGATTCAAAAAGTTAAAGCAGAAGTTGCAAAAGTTGTTGTTGGTCAGGAGAAGATGATAGATTCTCTTCTTATCGCTCTTTTATGTGAGGGTCACATACTTATAGAAGGTGTTCCAGGCCTTGCAAAGACTACTACTGTAAATGCTCTAAGTAAAGCTTTAGGACTGAACTTCAAACGTGCCCAGTTTACTCCTGACTTACTCCCATCAGACATCTTAGGTGCAGAGATATATGACCCTCAAAACAATCAGTTTAAGATAAAAAAAGGTCCTATTTTTACAAACCTTTTACTTGCAGATGAGATAAACCGTGCTCCTGCAAAAGTGCAGTCGGCTCTGCTTGAAGTGATGCAAGAAAAGCAGGTGACTTTAGGTGACACTACTTTTAAACTTGATCCTCCATTCTTTGTTATGGCTACACAAAATCCAGTCGAACAAGAGGGTGTTTACCAACTCCCAGAAGCACAACTTGATCGTTTTATGCTTAAACTCGTAGTCGATTACAACACAAAAGAAGAGGAACTTGAAATTGCACGTCGTATATCTAGTGGCTCTTCAGGAGAGATAAACGCAGTACTTAGTGCGAACGAGTTAGATGAGATTAAAGCAAATATCTCAAGTATTCATGTAGATGCTGAGGTTGAAGCATACATGATAGAGCTTGTAAACGCGACAAGAAATCCAAAAGAGTATGGTTTAGAAGAGATAGAGGAGTTTATCCAGTTTGGTGCATCTCCTCGTGTAAGTATCGATATGTTCAAGGCAGTTAAAGCGATGGCGTTTATGCGCGGTAAAGATTTTGTAACTCCTATAGATGTTGCATATATCGCAAAAGAGTTGATGCGACACCGTATAGTACTGACATACGAAGCAGAAGCTGAAGGTGTTACAACTGATGAGATTATCCAAAAAGTGCTAGAAACTGTAGCGATTCCATAAGGTCTGTCCTGTGAGTAAACTAAACAAAATCTTAGTTAGAGCTAGACGTCAAGTCTTCTCAGAAATGGTGGGAAATAATCCCTCTATCTTTCAAGGAGAGGGCTATGACTTTGTTGAACTTCGAGAGTATATGCCTGGTGATGACATCCGTCATATTGACTGGAATATCACAGCAAAACTTCAAAAGCCTTATATAAAAATCTTTCGTGAAGAGCGAGAGTTAAACATTGTTGTAGTCTCAGTTCTTAACGGTAGTGTGCACTTTGGCTCTAAAAAGTTTAAACAAGAGACAATAGCAGAAGTCTCAGCACTTTTAGGTTTCTCAACACTTAAAAATGGTGACCTTCTAAGCTCATATATTTTTACAGATAGGATGATAAGTCATTCTAAACCAAGTAAAAAACTACATCAAATTCAAAAAAATGTAGATGAGATATTAGGCTTTGAAGCCATAGGCGAAAAACTAGACTTTAAAGTACTCTCAGACACACTCTTTACAAGGCTCAAACGCAAGTCGCTTATCTTAGTAATAGGTGACTTCTTTGAGATACCTGACTTTAAACTTTTGGCTAAAAAACATGAGGTTGTGGCACTCATAGTTCGTGACCATTTAGAAGAGAAACCACCACAAATGGGTTTTGCATCTTTAGTTGATCCTGAGAGTGGGGTGACTTTAGAGGGTGACTTTAATGCTTCGAGTGTAGAGGCCTATGCGAAAAAAGTACATGCTCACGATAGTGCACTGTATAAACAGCTAAGAAAAGATCAGATTCGTTTTACTAAGATTTATACAGATACAAACGCGAGTGTAGCACTTCGCAGACTTTTTGAGGGTAGATAAATGCAAACAAAAGATATACCATTACATGACATTAAACCGCTCATAGAGATTCAAGAGTACTCTTTGTACTATTTTGTAGCACTTGTCGCGTTTGTATCAGTAGTAGTTTTAGCACTGCTTTACCTTGGATACCAGTACATAAAAAATAGAAACAGTTTTAACATACGAGTAGAACATCTTAAACTCTTACAAGAGAGTAATTTAGATGATGCAAAAAAAGCAGCATATGAGCTGACACAATACGGTGCTACATTTGCTGATGATAATGAACAGACACATAGAACATATGAAGTTTTAGTCCAAGAGTTAGAATCCTATAAATATAAAAAAGATGTAGAGAGTTTTAGCGAGGAGACTAAACGCAGTATAAATAATTACTTAGGAATGATAGATGTTTGATGGCATTTACTTCGAGTACCCCTATCTTTTTCTTTTAATAGTTGTATTTGTACTGTGTGAATATTCTTGTAAGATGAGACTTCCATCATTTTACTTCCCACATGCCACGCAGTTTATGCAAAAAGGGGTAAGCACCTCGAAAATACCACTTCTTTTAAAGTGGCTTGGAATTATTATGATACTACTTGCATTAATCTCTCCTGTAAAAGATGAACCGTATGAGTTAGAGCCAAAAAAAGGGCATGAGATAGCGATAATCATAGATGCTTCGCAGTCTATGCAAGCCCGTGGATTTGATATGAGTAGTCCAGGTGTGAGTCGTTTTGATGTAGTTAAAGAGATTGTAGGGGATTTTATAAAAAAAAGACAAACAGATAACATGGGGCTAGTAGTTTTTGGTGCATACTCATTCATCGCTTCTCCACTTACCTACGATGAAAATATTTTAGCTCGTATAGTGTCACAACTTCAAGTGGGTATGGCTGGAAAATACACAGCACTGTATGAGTCTTTAGCTCAAGGTGTTAACCTACTCAAAATGAGTGAGTCAAAGTCAAAGATAGCGATTTTACTCACCGATGGATACTCTACTCCAAATGTAGATAAAATACCTTTAGATGTTGCACTAGATATGGCAAGAAAAGAGGGTGTCAAAGTCTACCCTATAGGCATAGGGAATCAAAATGAGTATAACACAGCAGTACTACTTAAAATAGCAAAAGAGACGGGTGGAGTAGCCTTTAGTGCTTCAAGTGGTGAGCAGTTAAAAGCTGTGTACGAGAAGATAGATGAACTTGAAAAAGTAGAGATAAAAAATGAATCTTATACTTATCTTAAGTACTACTATATCTATCCATTGTTTTTAGGATTTATATCACTAATGTTATACGTTTACTTGAGAAATAAAGATGGAGGTCACTAATTATGAGTTTTTTACATCCTGAATTTTTATATTATATGTCTATTCCATTGTTAGCATTCTTTTTATTTATACTCTCTAGAAAATCATCACAAGAGAGTTACTTTAGTGATTCTGTGATGGAAAGACTAAGAGTAAGTGCCAATACTTTAACACTAAAGACGAGAAACTGGCTCTTTTTAGTTGTTGCTATTTTAATGCTAATAGCACTAAGTGGACCCATCATTGATGAGGGAACCATAGAAGTAAAAGCAAAAAGTGCTGACATTATGATAGCACTTGACATATCTGACTCAATGCTTGCCGAAGATGTCTACCCAAATCGCTTAAAACTTGCAAAACAAAAAGCACTAGAGCTTTTAAAACTAGCACCAAGTGAGAGGATAGGTGTCATAGCATTTGCGAAGAACTCCTACCTTGTTTCTCCTCTTAGTTTTGACTCAAATGCAGTTTCGTTTTTACTAAGAGAACTCCGTACTGACTCTATCACAGAAAAGGGAACAAATTTTCTTTCCATGCTTGAAGTAGTAGATAAAAGTATAAAAAAAGAATCCAAAAAATATCTACTTATACTGAGTGATGGTGGTGATAGTGAAGATTTTTCTGATGAGATAGCATATGCAAAAGAGAAAAATATAGTTATTTTTGTTTTAGGGCTTGGAACATCCAAAGGAGCTCCTATAAAAAGAGAAGATGGCTCATTTTTAAAACATAATGGCAAGATTTTAATCTCTAAACTCAATGAAAATATCAGTTCTCTTGCAACTTCAACTGGTGGTGTTTACATAGAGAGTGTGAACTCAAATGCAGACATAAAAGCGATGCTTCGTGAGATAGAAGCACATAGTGAGAAAAAAGAGTTAAAATCGCAAGAGATAAAACGGTATATACCGCTGTTTTACTATCCTTTAGGTCTAGCACTTTTACTTTTACTTGTAGCAACATCTTCTGTGGGTAAAAGAAATATGCAAAACACAGCTGCTGGACTTATGACACTCCTCTTGTTTGGATTTAGCCCAGATGCAAACGCAGGGATGATGGACTTTATGCTCTTAAATGAAGCAAAAGAAGCATACCAAACGCAGGAGTATAAAAAAGCACAAGAACTTTATACTCAGTATGAAACACTAAACAAAAGTAATGATGCACAGTATAATAGAGCAAACGCGATGTATAAACAAGGTAAATTTAAAGAAGCTCAAAAAATATATGAAAACATAAAGTTCGATGCAGCTCAAAAACAGGCAAAGAACTATGCAAACCTTGGAAACTCTTATGTAAAAGCGAAAGAGAAAGATAGTCTGAAAAAGGCTGTCGAGGCATATGAGAACTCTTTAAAACTACAAGAAGATAAGCAAACGAGGGAAAATCTTGAAGCCGTAAAAAAAGCGATACAAGAACAAAAAAAGAAGCAAGAAAAAAATAAAGATAAGAAAGACGATAAAAAGAAAGACGATAAGAAAAAAGAAGACAATAAAGATAAATCAGATAAAGATAAGTCTGATAAGTCGGAGAAAAAAGACAAGTCTGACAAAAAAGATAAAGATTCAAAAGATGATAAAAAGTCAGATAAAAAAAGTGATGAAGAAAAAAGTAAAGAAGAAAAAGACAAGAAGGATAAAGATAAACAAGACAAAAAAGAGAAGAAAAATGAAACAAAAGAGTTAAAAGATAACAATAGTACACAGCAAGCTCAAGCTAAAGATATGAAAGACAAAATGAGTGATGAAGAAGAGAAAAAATGGCTTAAGATGCTCTCTAAAAAACAGAGTACTTTTCTTTATAAATTAAATGATAACAATAAATTTGAGGATAATACAGATGAAAAACCTTGGTAAAATAATAATATTTTTAGTACTAATTTTGAGTTCACTCAATGCAACTGTGACAGCACAAGTAACCCCCAATGATGTCTATGCTGGAGATGCAACAACTTATGTACTCACTATAACTGGTTCAAATGTAAAAAAACCAATACTAGCTGATATCTGTGGCAATACTATAACAGCAACTGGCTCACAAACAAGTATTAAGTCCATCAATGGAAGCTACTCAAAGAGTTATAATCTTTCCTATCAGTTTACTCCAAAGCAAAGTTGTACTATAGATAGTGTTAGTGTAGAAATAGATGGAAAAATAGAACATTCAAACAGTGTAAATGTAAATGTTTTACCACGAACACAAGATGTAAACGCGGACTTTATCTTAGAGTTTGAGAGTTCAGCAAAAGAAGTTTTTATAGGGGAGCCTTTTAAAGTCACACTTCTGCTTAAACAAAAAAGAGGGGCACAAGTAGTTGACAGTCAGTTTATAGCTCCAGAATTCAAAGGCTTTTGGATTAAGTCAGAGTCTAAGGCGCAAAGAATAAAAGATAATGAATATATGACTACAAAAGTTGTGTATGAACTAGCCGCACAAAGAGAAGGAAACCTTAGCATAGAACCGGCTGAACTTAAAATCGCTTCAAGAGTTGGTGTAAACAACTGGGGGAGAATGTCCCCACAGGTTAAGTGGAGAACATACTACTCAAATACAGTAGACTTGAGTGTAAAAGCACTTCCTTTAGGTGTAAAAATTATTGGAGATTTTACCATTGAAGCTACTGTGGACAAAACGCAAGTAAATCCAAATGAAGCTGTAAACTTAACACTTAAGATAAAAGGTGAGGGAAATTTTGAAGATATAGAGAGCTTTAAGCCTTACATATCGGATGTTAATATTTTTGATGAGAAAATAAAACTCTCAAAAAATAGCCTAAGTCAAAAGATAGTTTTTGTGAGTGAGCAGGATTTTACTATTGCACCATTTGAACTCAAGTACTTTGATTTAAAGACTCAAGAGATTAAAACACTTCAAACACAGGCTATAGAGATAAAAGTAAAAGGTAATGTAGCAAAAAAAGAAGTAAGTATTACTCGTGATGTAGAAGCTCCAAAAACAATAAATACAGACAAAACTGTAACTGTAGAGAAAAACAACTATCTTTATATTTCACTTGCATTTTTTATAGGATTAGTAATTGGTATTGTGATTATGCTTATTAAATCTAAAAAAGTTTCTACTAAACATAAAAAACTTGATATAAAAGATGAAAAACTTTTACTCATTAAACTTTTACCATATAAGGAGATTGACCGTGATGTAGAAGATTTGGTAAGAATTTTGGAAAATAATATTTATAATAAAGAAAAAATTATTTTAGATAAAAGAATGTTAAAAGAGGTTCTTCATAAATATGAAATACTTTAATTAGTTTGGATTCTTTTTACTTATAATAGCTAATTTCAGCCTATTTTAAATGGGGGGGGGTAAAATGTACGATTATATTTTATTTAAAGATTGGGAACATGCTAGAAACAAAAGAAACTATAAAGATTTCTAAGAAATTACATTTACTCTATGTTGAAGATGATGAGAGAGCCAGAGAAAGCACTCTTGAAGTTTTAGAGAACTTTTTTGTCAATATAACAACAGCAGTAGATGGGGTAGAGGGATTAGAAAAATTTAAAACTAACTCCTTTGATATTATACTCACTGATATTAATATGCCTCGTATGAATGGTTTAGAGATGGTTAAAGAGATACGGGCCACTAATAAAGACATATCTATCTTGATTTTATCTGCACATGATGAGTCCTCACTTCTACTAGATGGTATTTACTTAGGTGTTGATGGCTACATCCTTAAGCCTTTAAAACTTGAACAGTTCCTAATGTCACTAGCAAAAGTATGTGAAAAAATAGAGTTAATCCAAGAAAAAGAGAACTATAAACTGCATTTAGAAGAAGAGG
>JALSMC010000194.1 GCA_026987995.1 Sulfurimonas sp.
TTTTAACAAATCATCCGCTCTATTAAATATGGTGTTTATACCATCTACTACTTCTTCTTGGTTAAAAGAATACTCGTGCGCTATCTCATTTCTATCTTTTCTTAAACTCATCCATTCACTTTTATATAGAAGTTCTAGTTCCTCAAGCCTATTGAGTCTATCTATAAAACTCATCTTTTTAACCTCTTCCCCATTAAGTATTAGTATTGCAGGAAATATTTTTTCACCCATACTATCTTGAAGTTTTGAAAAACGAAAAACCATTTGATCGATAAAACTGAGGGCTAAGTCATCAAGTTCATTGTATTTTTCAAGAGTTAAAGGCATTATAGCTTTCAACCTTTGCTTAGCATTTTTTAACCTTTTTTCATGCTGATTACATTCATGCAGTTTTTCTATAAAAGTTTTTTTCATAGCTCAATACCTTTTATTATCGCCTCTTGTTCTATAAGTCGTGAAGCGTCTTTCGCCATTATAACATCTATTTTCTGCTCACCTATATATTCATCAAGCTTAAGTAAAAAATTTCTTCTTCTATCTCTCTCATCATCAAATTTTGCACTTGGACGAAGATAGAGATCTATATCTCCACCTCGTTGAGTATCATCAATACGGCTACCAAAAAGAAATATTTGTCCTTCTTCAAAAGCTTCACGAAAAGCTTTTTTAATGCCATCAACTTCATACTGTTCAAGTCTCATATATGCTACCTTTTTACTCTCAAAAACACAGGAAATCTCGGCTTTTTATTTTTTGTAAACTCTTTGTATTTAAAAGTTACTATATCCCCTATCTTTGGTGGGTTTATTCTTTGCTTATCACTAAACCCACTTCCTATCTTAAAAGTGATATTGTTATCCATTTGACACACTAAAGAGCCCATCATACCTTTATATTTTCCATGACCTTCATTATATCCTATCACTCTACACTCAGTATCGAAAAAAGATTTTACTTTGAGGGCTTTTGATGTTCTTTTAGATATATATGGTGCATGAGGATCTCGCACTACTACACCTTCTCCACCTTTTGCTTCTACTTCTTTTAGAAACTTCTGCAAACTTTTTCTATTTTTTACTCTCATTTGTGGCACAACTTTTATGATACTGTTTTCATAAGGTTTTACTTTAGAGAGTCTCTCAAAAAGATCTCCTTTTGCATTTGGTACTTCAAAGATATTATGAGTGATTTTTCGCCACTTTTTATCATCTGGAACTTTCTCTCTAACAGCCCCACTAACAAAATCAAAATTCCCTCTCTTACTCCACAGCTCACCATCAATACTAAATGCAGGATAATCCTCTGTAAACCATTTAGGAGTATTGATGACTTTTCCGCCTCTACTTATGAGATGCTCTCCATCCCAGTAAGCTCTCACTCCATCAAGTTTTTCACTCATCACCCAGCCTGAAATATTTTGATCTTTGTAGACTTTCAACAGGAGGAGTTCAGGCTTTTGTGCCCAAAGATGTAAAGTAGACATACAGATAATGAGTGTAGCTGTAAAAAACTTCATGTCTCTAAGCTTGCAACTTCTTCTTCAAAATGATTTTACCACTCTCAACTCCTGGTTGATTATAAGCATTTATGTACATAAACTTTGCACACACAGAAGTAAGGAGTTCGTACTCATACATCAGACTTGCTATCGCCGCTTCATTTACGCCATCTATCGTTATGACATCACAGGGTATATCACCGAGTCTATTTATGGACTCTATAGTCGCATCTGCTTGTTTGTTTATGAGTGTTGCGAACTCTAACTCATCTAAGTACTCAAGTTCTTCTAGCCCAACGAGCTCTACTTTTGGGATTTTTAGATTACTGTCAAAATCATTCACTTTTATAACGGTGACTGTTTTATCTCGAC
>JALSMC010000195.1 GCA_026987995.1 Sulfurimonas sp.
AAATGGAGTCACTCCCGCATATGGTGTAGCTGATGTAGTGATACTAAAGTTTCCGCTAGTACCATGACAACTTTTACAGTTTGTATCTAGTATTGGTAAGACATCAGTTGCAAACGATAATGCAACAACTGGTGTTGTTGTGTTTGTGTCCGGTACAACTGTTGTTGTGTTTGTGTCCGGTACAACTGTTGTTGTGTTTGTGTCCGGTACAACTGTTGTTGTGTTTGTGTCCGGTACAACTGTTGTTGTATTTGTGTCTGCTACAACTGGTAGTGTGTATGTAAAAGATGTTATTCTTCCTGGTGCTCCACCTGTTCCTGCTTGAGTATGACAACTGTTACAGTCTAGTCTACTTTCACTGTGAGAGTTCATCATTGATTTATTTACTACAACACCATTTCTATCCAGAACTTCTGCTGTATACTTTGTTGTACCTAAAGCTTGAGCAAATATTTTATTTACATTTCCTGTTCCATTTCCGATATTGTATATTTCATTTCCAGCACCATTTTCTAGTACTAAACGAAGTGTATATCCACTAGCAGCTTTTGCCACATCGCCATTTACTGCATCAATAGTTGTAAAAATAGTAGCACCAGAATCAAATCTGTACTCAGGGTCAGGTAGTGTTGAGTGACATGACACACAACTCTGTCCTTGATTGTGAGCACTATCGATTCCATCATCATCATAATCTAAATCACCATACTCACTCTCATACTCATTTTTAAGATTATCTAAATAGCTAGAGTACTCATTATTTTCCACATCTGAATATTCACGCTCGATTTCTGCTTTGATATCATCTATATCTGTATCATCAACCTCATTTACATAGCCAGAAAGTTCAGTAATAAGGTCTCTCTCTTCTTGTTCAAAATCATGATTATCATCATCACTATAAGCAGTATAAGATTCTGTAATTGCAGTAGTATTTATCTCTGAAACATTATAGTCATGTAGATTTAAACGGTTACGCATTTTTGCATATTTGTATACTTCATTTGAAATCGCTTCTATCTCTTTAGATGTCGATGGAAGTTTTGTATAGAGCTCATCTACTGTGATATTTAAATCTTGTGCAAGCCCTTCTATCGTTGCTTTTGTCTGTGTATTTGTTGCAAGTGTTGTAACAATAGTAAGTGCACTACCTTGAGGAGTAGTTAAGTTCATATCATTTACAACATCACCAAGACTTACAACGCCATCTCTATCTATATCTATCACACCGCCTGTTGCAAGTAGTGGATACGATGGTGTTGCTGCAAAGTTATACTTTCCAGCACCTAGTTCTGTCGCTTTTTGTCCATTAGCATCAAGTACTTTAGCCCCTAAGATAGGACCACGCTCTACTGTAACTGTATTTAAAGCTGTTGTAGTTGGTGTAGTTGTACCACTATCGGTACTTCCTCCACATCCTGTAAGTAGTGCTGTAGCTACTGCTAAACTCATCATATAAGACTTCTTCATAATAAACCCCTTGAAAATTTAAATTATGTAACTTTAAGATAGTTTTATGAAGAGAAAATGAAGATTATGGAAGTTTTATGAAGATTTCTTAATTTTATATCCTACACCACGAACAGAGAGAATAAAATCTTTTTTACCTAACTTTTTACGAAGGTTTTTTATATGGACATCTACAAGATTACTATGTTTTACGGAGTAGTTATCTTTATTTATGTGCTCACTAAGTTGATAACGAGTAAGAACTTGATTTTTATTTTGCATAAAAAATTCTAGTAAATCAAACTCTGCTGTTGTTAGTTCTACAAGTTGAGAGTTAATAAAAACTTCTCGACTTGTTGTATCTAATGCTACATCAGCTATCTTAATTACTGATGTTTTTTCTTTAACATCTCGACGAAGCAATGCTCGCATTCGAGCTAAAAGTTCTACAGAAGAGTAAGGTTTACACAGATAGTCATCAGCACCACTATCAAGAACTGTTACTCTATCATCTACCTCTGAGTTAGCTGACAACATAAAGACGGGGGTCTTAATCTCAAACTCTCTAATCTCTTCTAAAAGCACTAAACCATCACCATCCCCTAAGTTCCAATCTAATAATATAAGAGCATAACTGTTTTTATCAAGAATACTTTGTGCTTCTTTATAGCCATATGCTATATCACAAGTGTATTTTTCTTTTTTGAGAAGTGCTCCTAGCTGTTTTGCTGTAAGTTTGTCATCTTCTACTATAAGTATATTCACGATAAGTCCCTTTTTAAAACTATCTCTAAGTCCAAGAGAGAAAGTGGTATATTAAAATTTTTTATTTTCACATAATCTTTATATGTCACTAATAGTGAATCAGCTTTATCTCTTCGAAGTATATCAAATAATTCATCTTTTGTGTATGCGTAGTGATCTGCAAAATAGTTCTTACTTACAACTTCTGGTAAAAATTCATCAAGCCGTTCTGGTCTTGCTATGGCTGTAACTAGTGACATCTTTTTTCTTGCATCTATCAATGTCACTCTGCGTTTGAAGTCTACTCCATCTACTAAAACAGTAGCTTGCTTCCCCTTCCAAAGTCTCTCACGAAAAGGACCAGAAGGAAGGCATCGACTATTTTTAGTTTTTACTTCAATGAGAATATCTCTTTTTTTGATATCATGCTTTGAATAAGCATCATCTAAAAATATACTGCTCACACCCATCTCTTTTGCTTTTTTTATACCCTCTTTTCTATCTTCACTTACTATTACTACCGCGTTTGGAAGTTTGTGTGCATATATCATCGCTTCATCACCGCTAATGCTTACATCACAGAGTATATTTTTTTTATCTTTTACTACATGAAGTCCAGAAGAAGCCCTACCATATCCGCGTAAAATTATCGCTGTATTTTTATGAGAGGAAGCGAGAGCTATAACAAGAGGAGTTTTACCGCTACCACCAACAGTTAAGTTACCGACACTGATGATGTCGATAGCAAAATCCTCAGCTGTTTTACTTTTAAAACGCAGCCACATCAAAAAAAAATAAAAAAATGAAAGAGGTAATAAAATAAAAGAGAGAAGCTTCTGGAAGGAATTTGGGTTGTAAAAGTACTTCTCAACCCAAAATACAAGAGAATTTTTCAAGAAAAAATCTACACTCTTGTCTTAGCTATTTTTTTCACTTTTTCTATAACAGTTTTCACCTCAGCATCACTCATGTTTGCATATATTGGCAAAGAAAGTACTTGTTGGTATGAACGAAGAGCCACTGGATAATCATTTACACGCAATGAATACTTTGTTTTATAGTATGAAAGTAGGTGAAGCGGAGTATAGTGAAGCCCTGTTCCTATACCAACATCACGTAATGCAACAGCAAAAGAGTCACGGTTTTTATCGATTTTAATAACATACAAAGAGAAAGGATTTTCATCATTATCCATAGCTGGTACACTTACATGTGCAACACTTTCAAGTGCATTAGAGTACATAGTTGCTATTTTTTGTTGTCTTTGGATAACAGCATCTTGGTCTGAAACCATAGCACGAATATAAGCTGCGTTTAAAGCACTTAAAGAATAATCATTTCCAATATCAACCACATCATAAATATAATCGAGCGTGTTTTCATTGCGAACTATTGCATGATTTACTAACAGTCTAGCACGCTCTATAATTTCATCACTATTTGTTACAAGCATACCACCATTACAGATGTTTCTCTTAAGATGCGGAGAAAAATTAAAACATACTATGTCTGCTCCCGTTGCACCTATTTTTTTGCCTTTATATGTTGCACCAAGAGCATCACTTGCATCCTCAACTATCTTGACATCATAAGATTTACCCATCTTATAAACACGGTCTAAGTCAACTGTAGCACCACCAAGATGAGTAATGATAACTGCTTTTAACTTCTTACTCTTGTTCTCTTCAAGATATACATCAAGTTTATCTAGATTAATGTTGTACGAGTCAGCATCTATGTCTATAAACACAGGTTCAGCATCAAAGTGGCGTACTACTTCTGGTACATTTGGATGTGCATTTACAGAACAGACTACTTTATCACCGCGTTTAAGATCAAGTGCAAGCATCGCTAAATGCAGGGCGGAAGTTCCATGAGAAGTAGCAAGTACATAATCTGCACCAACATACTCAGCAAATTCACTCTCTAACTCTGCTACTTGGTCTATATCCTCGCCATCAAGTGTATCACTTACATGTGAGTGGGCATTACGAGAGCTCTCATATCTACTAAATGGTATTTTCATTATTTTTCCTTTATAAAGTTATATCTCTTGGGTAGTTGAAATCATGGTTCAATGTTCTTGACGTTAGTTTTGCGATAACAGGCATCTTTCTCTTAAAATGGTTACGAAAAATTCTCTGTATTATCATATCTAGCATTTTTGCATCTATACCTTTTGCGATTATTTCCTCACGGGAGAGTCGCTCTTCTACATAAAGCTTCATCGCTTCATCAAGTTGTGCATAAGTGTAACCGATGTCCGCTTCATCACTCTGTCCATCCCACAAATCTGCAGAAGGTGGTTTTTTTATGATGCTTTTACTCACACCTAAGTAACGAGCAAGCTCAAACACTTCACTTTTGTAAAGGTCGCCTATGGGGTTAACTGCCGAAGACAAATCTCCATAAAGCGTACCATAACCGAGCATCAGCTCACTTTTGTTACTCGTACCCAGGACTAAAGCACCTTCTCTAGCACTGATGTCAAAAAGAGTAGACATTCTCATGCGAGAAGAGAAGTTCCCTTTTCTAAGGTTATCTAGGTCAGGGTTCATCTCTTCATAAGCTCTAAGCATCGGCTCTATTGATGCTGTGATAGCATTTAGAGAAAAATCTTTACAGAGTTCATCGGCATCATCAAGTGAGCTTTGTGAAGAGTACTGCGAAGGCATCTTAACACACAGAAGGTCTTTTTTAAAAACTTCCTGTGCCAAAACTGCTACAACAGCAGAATCTAGTCCACCACTCAAACCTATAACTACTTTACTCAATCCTGTTTTTTTCACTTCGTCTTCTAAAAAGTATTGAAGATACTCAGTGATTTGACTATATTTACTCATTTTAAAAACAGTACCTTTATAAATTATTAACTAATAATATTATAACTAAGTTTTGTAACAAATGAAACTTTAAGTTAAAATAACTACCATTGTATAAAGATAACTTATTTTATGGAGTTCTATTATGTTAAAAAAACTACTTATTATTTCATACTTTCTCTCTTGTACCACACTCTTTGCACAGCATGATGAAGCAAAAGAACTCATGAAAGATGCTGAATGTATGTCATGTCATAACAACGAAGACTTCGCAGTAAAAAAAGGAAAGGTTGAAAGCTTTAAAAAACTCTCACAAACGATAGATGCCTGCCGTTTTGGAAACGATGCTGACTGGTTTGATGATGAGAGCCATGATGTAGCCAAATACCTTAACCATAAATTTTACAAGTTTAAAGAGTAAGTACTTAACTTTAACAAACCTCTTTATTAGCCATTATTTTCAACTCTTTACAAGAAAATCCTGCCTCTTTGCGTGCTTCTATATTTAAGTCATCTGGTCTTAAAAAACTTCTTGGGTAGTACTTCTTTATGATCTCAAAAAAGATTTCCGTGTCAACTCCTTCTCTTTCACAAGCATAGGAAAACCAAACATCCCCTTTTCTTACATGTTCTACTTCTTCTTCTAGTATTAGAGTGAGGACATCTATTATCTTTTCTAAGCTTTCACTTTTTGGAAGTTTTTTTAGCTTTTTAAGTATCATGGGAGTTGCATCTAGTCCGTTTGCTTCTAAGTACCTAGGAACTACTGCCATTCTTTCAAGTAAGTCAGTAGTTTTTTGTCCTGCTTCAAAGAGTGCATCATGGACTATGACCTCTCCATAAGTTGAGCCTAATTCTTTGAGTAATTTTTCTAACATCAAAAAATGTCGTATCTCATCATCTGCTACTTCTAGCCAGTCATCATAATAAGCTTTGGGTAAACTGCTGAATCTATAAGCACTATCTAAAGCCAAGTCAATAGCTGAGTACTCTATGTGTGCGACTGCATGTATAAGATTTATCTGTCCAATAGTAGCTGTTAAATTCTTGCGTTTAGGAACATCTTGTGGGGGTACTGACTCACAAAATGGTGTATAAGATGGTGTTTGTAACGCTACTGGAATGTAGCTATCTTCAAACACCACACGCCCCTGTTTATACTGCTCATAAAAACTCTTAAACAGTTCTATCTTTTCTAAAGGTTTTTTTGCAAGAAGAACCTGCTCTAAAGTTTTATAATAATTCATAGTCATATAATGCTATAATCACTCTAAAAAAGAGATAAATTATGAAGATAAAAGTACAACCAATGGGAGTCTACCAAACAAACTGCTATATTGTAAGTATTGATGGTAAAGATATTATCATCGATCCGGGTGTTAATTCTTTAGAGTGGATAAAGTGTAATGTTACTAATCCTATCGCTATCTTAAACACTCACGGGCATTTTGATCATGTCTGGTCTAACACTGTAGTTCAAGAGGAATATGGCATAAAACTCTACACTCCAGAGGGTGATGTTCCCCTACTTTGTGATAGTTCATGGATGGCTGATTTACCTCCATCGTATCCTGATGTAGTGATAAAAGGCGATGAAGAGATTGATCTTGATGGCATTAAGGTGAAGTTCCGACATTTTCCAGGTCACTGTCCGGGGTGTTCTACTATAGAGATAGAAGATGCTATGTTTAGTGGTGACTTTATCTTTGAGAGAAGTATTGGGCGTACTGACTTTCCTATGTCTTCACCAGAAGCTATGAAAGCATCACTAGAGAAGTTTAAACTCCTAGACTATGACAAGACTATCTACCCCGGTCACGGTGGCACAACTACCATCAAACAAGAGCAGCAACATACTGACTACTTTATAAGTACTCTGTAATGGCTGATTATTTTAAAGACAAGGCTGAGAACTGGGATGCTGGAGATGTGAGAAAAAGTACCCCGCTTGCTATTGCAGAGGCTATTAAAGAAAGATTTGTTTTAGATAAAGAGATGAGTATCATGGATTTTGGTGTTGGTACTGGGCTTTTAGGATTTGAGATAGCAAAAGATGTCAAAAAAGTATTCGGTGTAGATATGTCGCCTAGTATGCTTGCAAAACTCAAAGAGAAAAACAGTCCTGAGCTTTCAATTGAAGCAGTTGAACAAGATATAGTAAAAAAACCTTTAGCTGACATATTTGATGGAATTGTTAGTTCTATGACACTTCATCATGTAGAAGATTTAGAAGTGTTTTTTAAGAGCATCTATAAAAACATCAAAGAAGATGGTTTTTTAGCTATCGCTGACCTAGAAAAAGAAGATGGAACTTTTCACTCTGACAACACTGGCGTTTATCACTTCGGGTTTAATAAAGATGAGTTATGTGAGATAGTAAAAAAATGCGGTTTTAAAGATGTTAGTTTTGATAGTATTGCTACTATAAACAAACCCCAAAGAGATTTTGGTGTTTTTCTTTTAAGTGCAAAAAAATAGAGGATTGAAATTATGTATGAAAATAAAACTGACGAACTTATCTTATCGACCCTAGCAGCTGACACATATTGTCTCGCTTCTCACTGGGTTTACGATAAAGAAGAACTAAAAAATCTTGATATAGACTGGAATGAGCTTGGAGCACCTAGTGTCGCTTGGCATGAGGGGAAAAAGCTTGGAGACTTTACTCATTATGGAGATCAGATAAAAATACTACTTCGCTACTTAGAGAAAAACTCTGACTCTTATGACTTAGAAAAGTATATGAGTTACTGGAAAGATCAAATGAGCTCTATAAATACCTATATGGATGGTGCGACAAAAGAGACTATAGAGAACTTAGAAAATAAAAAACCTTTTCCATGTGGCTCTAATGCTCATGACATGGCAGCAGTTGGAAGAAGTGTTGCACTACTAAAAGTATCAAAAACAGCAGATGAGTTTTTAGACAATGCAGTGGCGTTTGTAAAAGCAACACATGATCATGCAGAAGTTTTAGAAGCAACACACTTTTTCTCATCTTTACTCTTAGCTACTTTAGAGGGCAAAGATATTGTGGAGAGTATAGAGTTACTTAAAAACAACTACTCTACAAATGTACAAACATATATACAGAGTGGTCTTGACTCAAAAGATGCTGATACTCAAGATGCTCTCCATGGGTTTGGAACACACTGTGGTGTTGAAGTTGGTATGAGTGGGGTTGTTCATGTTTTATCTAAGTATGACAACTACGAAGAAGCACTTATAGTAAATGCTAAGTGTGGTGGCGACAGCTCATCAAGAGCTATGATAATAGGAGCAATCCTTATAGCACAAAGTGATAAAACACAGATACCACAAAGATGGCAAAAATATCTTTAAAAATAGCATCACTTATATTCACCCTAAACGATAGAAGCACCTTCGTTGAGATTCTCACCATCTTCATCTAAAAGGTGCAGTTTCAAGACATGACGTTCTGTTACTACTGTTTTAAACTCACCTTCAAAAACTTTTATATCTAATACATGCCCTTCTACATGAACATTACGCTTACGACCCTCTTTATGTCTAACTCTTGCAGTAAACTTCACCTCATCATGAAACTTTACAGGAGAGAGAAACTGACAGTTACTTGCTACTAATACTACATTTTTTTCATTTACAGCAAGCATAGCTGCATAATCCGCTGCACCAAAAATAAAACCACCATGAATTAGCCCTATATCATCCGCAATCATTTCAGGAATCGTTCTTAGCCGTGTTTCAATATAGCCGCGTTCCATTACAAGAATTTCACCACACAAGTCAGGATTTACTCTCTCATGTGTCTTAAGAATAACCTCTTCTTCATTCGTTTCATAAGTATCTATTTGTAATTCTTCCTCTATCTGTTCTTCATCTATCGCCATTATTTTTTCTCCTTAATTAATCTTACATACACTCTAGCAGGTGCAGGGTAACCTTCTACTGTTTTTGAATTGTCATCAGGGTCGAGAAAATCTTCTAAAGATTGTCCTTCTATCCAGTCTGTTTTTCTCTGCTCATTTGCCTCTGTTACACTTGTCTCTAAAACTTCAAAACTACTAAATCCAGCACGCAGACACCAGTTTTTAAGAGCAGGTATAGTCGGTACGAAATAGATATTTGGTATCTTTGAGTAAGAAGACTCTGGACAGAGTGCCATCTCCTCTTCTCCCTCTATATAAAAAGTATCTAGTATCACTTCACCCTGCTTGTCTAAACCTTTATAGAGCTGTTTGAGCATAGCAACAGGGTCACTTCTATGATATAAGACACCTAAACAAAAAATAGTATCAAACTTCTCCTCATAAAACTCTACATGCTCAACTCCTAAAAGCTCATATACAATGTCACTTTTTACAAAATGGTTGATAAAGTCAAACTGTGTTTTATACAAAGGTGAAGGATCAAACCCTACAAGAGACTTTGGCTCATCCTCAAGCATTCTAAACATATAGTAGCCATTATTACACCCAATATCTGCCACACGTTTGTTTTTCAAATCAAAATGAGGGCGAAGTAGATTATACTTTATATTACTCCTCCACTCTGTATCTATATATGTATTTCCTATCTTAAAAGGACCTTTACGCCATGGCATAAGAGCCTTTGCATCGTTTAAAAGCTTTGTATCATCTAGCTTAGCCTCTATTTTTACAACATCACCAAAACTGACTTCTGTTTCTACTTCTTCTAAATTATCTATGACCTTACGAAGTGGTGCTATATTCTTCCACGTCATCCACTTCTCACGTTCTACTCTTAACTGTTTTAAATCCATTTTCATCACTTATTTTAATTACTATCACATACTTATTTAGCTATAATTGTATCTAAATATAACTCAAGGAATCTTTTTATGCGCTTAGAAAAAAAAGCAACACTTGTATCCACTACTGTTGCAGGAGTACTTGTAGTATTAAAACTTGCCGTAGCACTCTTTAGTGGGAGTATAGCAGTCTTAGCTTCTGCAGTAGACTCCCTTTTAGATCTTTGTGTTTCACTCTTTAACTACTTTGCACTCCATAACAGCGAAAAAGACCCAGATAGTAAGTTTCACTTTGGTCGTAGCAAAATCGAGCCTTTAGCTGCTGTTCTTGAGGGAATTGTTATTTTACTCTCTGCACTCTTTATTCTTTATAATGCACTCTTAAAAATTATTCATCCAAAAGAGATAGCACATATTCAAGAGAGTCTCATTGTGATTTTACTCTCCTTTGTGATTACTGCTTTTTTAGTAATTTTCTTGCGTTATGTAGCAAAAAAGACAAACAATCTTGTTATTCGCTCTGATGCACTGCACTATCAGACTGACCTCTTCTCAAATGGTGCTGTCTTATTTACCTTAGCTGCTATCTCTTACACAGGTGAACAACTCATCGATCCTATCTTAGGAATTGCAATCTCATTTTATATGATTTACTCTGCTATTCCTATTATAAAAGATGGTGTACTCATGCTTCTTGATGCAGCATTGCTTCCTAAAGATATAGAAGCAATTGAGAAAATTCTTCAAGAAGAACCAGTCATACAAAACTATCACTATCTTAAAACAAGGGAGTCTGCATCGCATGTTTTTATCTCTGTGCATACTGTATTTTCTGTGAGTATCTCCCTCTATGATGCACATGTCGTGTCAGATAAAATAGAGATGCGAATTAAGGAGTATTTTAAAGATAAAAAGACCCATATACTTATACACATGGATCCTTATGATGATTCTGAACTTAACGAGGATAGAGAGGAGTGGTAAGCAAACCTAGCGTTTTGCTTGTGGTTTTTTAATTTTTTTGGCTTTAAACTCTTTACTCGCTATATTTTCTAAAAATACAGTCGCATAAGAACCTTTTGGTAGTGTAAACGCGATGTGCATTTTATCAAAACCATCTGTATACTTCATCTCTACATCTTTTGGAAAGATTATAGCAGGACGACGAAGCCCTTTGTCGTACAAGAAGCCATCATCATATTTCGCTTCTATTTCACCCGCACGAGCAGTTGAACGATAAACACCACGACCACATAAAAGTCCAGTAGGGAGAACTCTTTTTGCTTCAAAGTCTTTTTGCTGTGGATTTTTAGGAGTAAATAGTTTTCCCTTAGAGTCTTGATATAAATCACCCTCTAAAAGCATAAATTTATTTGCATTCTCATCACGGCTAATTTGTATACGTTCTGCAAGCCAGTCGTTAAAACGGACACTTTGGTAGATAGAGATTAAAAACTTCTTGAGTTTTGAATCTTCTATGTGCAAGTCACCCTCTATCATCTTTTCTGCTTGTTCTATAGAGTCACCATCACGACCAAAACGCTGATAACCAAAGTAGTTTGGAAGTCCAAGTTTTTCACTTTTTCGTGCTAGCTTTTCTATCTGTCCGGCTTGAATTTGATTCACTTCAAAAAGATTAATACTAAAACGGTTTCCCTCTAAGTCACCCATACGGATAGAGTGTGAATGTCTAGTACCGCTGAGTATCTTTATCTGTGGATGCTTAAATCTTTTTAACTCTTTTTCATATCTCGCTTCTATGCTGATATACTGAGTAGTAGTTGCATGCTTATCTTTAAGCCCTGCATAGCCTATCTTCTCTGCATTTATATTAAGAAACTCAGCAAATGCAGCTATCATATCCCAAGTAGTTATTTCTACTTTTTTTATGTGATAGATAGAGAAGTTACCACTCCCTTTCCACTCCAACCCTATCTCATCAACAATAAAATCTTCTTGATTTTGTTCAAATTTAAAATGGATTGGCTCTTTTTCTTCTAGGTATATTCTCTGCATTAACTGCCCTTTATAGTTGTAAAAACTTTAGCTCTTTACTTGCTTTAGCTATATCTGATTTGATAGCTTTTTTTAAAGACTCTAATGAGTCAAATTTTTCATTTTCTCTGATAAATGAGACAAACCGTATATCCCCTTTATCTTCACATACAACCTCACCATCGAGTATATGTGACTCTATCGCAAACTTTCCATCTGTAGTAATGCGATGTCCTATAAAACTGACACTCGGATGGAAATGCTCTTCGTTATCTATGCGAGTTAAAGTAGTATAAACACCCTCTTTTGGTATTAAAAAACCCTCTGCTTCAATGTTAACAGTTGCCACTAACTCTTTTTTACCAAGACCTTGACCTTTTATCACACTACCTTCGATAGTATAGTTATGCCCTAAAAACTCATTTGCACCTTGAATATCACCAAGTTTTAACTTCTCTCGTATCTTATGTGAATGTACAGAATCATTTTTATGTTTTACTTCATCAACTATAATGACCTCACCCTTAAATATATCCTTTAAATCTTTATGAGAGTAACATCTATCCTTACCAAAGTGAAAGTCATATCCAACAACTATTTTTTCTAAGTCAGGAAAACGCAACTCAAGAAGCTTTACAAAACCTACACCATCAAGATGGCGAATTTCATCTAATTTTAGATAGACTATAGGGTAAGATGTAAATTTTTCTCTATTATTTTGTGGGGTAAGGTTCGCGTACCCTGTCTCAATAACAACAATAGTACCAGAATCATGGAGTTCTCTAAAAAGTGCCTGATGTGCAATATGCATTCCATCAAAACCACCAATTGCAATAGCTTTTATATTTCTCATTAATGAAATTATACCTGAAAGTTTTATATTAAGGTGTGAGAAGATTATTAAAAATGATTTTTTTGAAAAAAAGTCTTCAAGTGGTGGAGAAGGAGGGATTCGAACCCTCGGTAGGATTGCTCCTACACACCCTTAGCAGGGGCGCGGATTCAACCACTCTCCCACTTCTCCGTTTGAAGACGGTGATTATAGTAAA
>JALSMC010000196.1 GCA_026987995.1 Sulfurimonas sp.
CTACTTCCATGTCTAAAATACCTGAATAGTCCATCCAATCAAGTTCATCTTCATTAAATGGTTCTTCTTTTCCTGACTTGTATTGTCTACTAGGTTTAGTCATGTAGTTCCTTAATCGCTATAGTTATTTCATCTTTACTAATTGTCACAGTGCATGCACTATCGTGATCTAAGTCGAAAAGTCCCACTTTAACAAAATGAGGTGTGTTAATAGTGTATGGATTCTCACCAAGTTCTTCTGCAATGACTTTTGCACTTCCTATGATAAGATTTGCTGTTTCTAGTGTCATATCTTGAAGTGTCTCTTCATCACTCTCTTCTTCTTCTAAAAAAAGCATAGCGACTCTCTGCATAAAAGCTTCATCGCAAGCGATATATACACGATGAGAAGTTCCATCTTGTACATCTATGTCGATATAAGCAATAAGTGTTCTCTTTTTAGAAATACCTTCATTCGTTACATGAGGTTCTCTTATCTGGTGAATACAAAAATTTTCTGTTGCTTGTTTAATAGTTGTTAGCATTTAAAGCCTTTGAATTATTCTAATTAATTATACTTTCTTGTAGATTATACTTTAACAAAACACAAAGCAAAATAAAATGCTATAATTCCCCTAAAATATAGAGTGCGAAGAGGTACTTAAATGCTAGAACTGAGCTTTATAGGGATTCTTGTTGGTACTTTGTCAGGTTTCTTTGGGATAGGTGGCGGTACAGTGTTAGTACCATTACTTTTACTCTTAGGGTATGAGACGAAAGTAGCCATAGGTATCTCTGTTATACAGATGGTTTTTAGCTCTATCTATGGGAGTTACCTCAATAATAAAAAAGGTACTTTAGATGTACCTATGGTTCTTTTTATAGGCATAGGTGGCTTTGGAGGTGCTCTTCTTAGTGGCATGATAACAGCTGCGTTTAGTGCGAGAACTTTAGAGTTTGTATTTTTAAGTTTTGCCATTTTTGCACTCCTTCGACTCTTTTTTACACCTAAAGAGCATACTGAGCAAAAAGAGGTACATAAACTACTTCTTTTACTCATAGGTTTTTTACTCGGTGCTTTGAGTATGACTATTGGAGTAGGGGGGAGTATCATTCTTGTTCCTCTCTTAGTAGGATTTTTACATGTACCACTTAAAAAAGCTATCTCAGCAGGACTGTTTTTTGTGGTATTTTCTTCAGTTTCGGGACTAATATCTCACTCAATAGAAGAACATGTAGACTATGAAAGTGGTATAATTATAGGCTTCGCATCTTTAGTTGGCGTTTATATTGGCATACATTTAAAAGATACTGTAAGTACGAAACTACAAAAGAATTTACTTGTGTTCTTTTACCTGCTTGTGGTAGCATATTTAACACAGAGAATATTTATATAAACCACATTTAGATATAATAACTATATGAACTTACACAGCACAGATTTATCCCAACAAAAACTTGATGAACTCAAAAATATCTTTCCAGAGATATTTGAAGATGGTCTTATTAATTACGATAAGTTTAAAACTATTTTGGGTGAAAATATAGACGAAAAGAGTGAGCACTACTCTTTTAACTGGTCTGGTAAAAAAGAGTGTTACAAAACCATAAAAGCTAAAACGAACGCCACTTTAAAAGTAGACACAGATGAAAATATTCCTGATGGTGACAATGTCTTCATCGAGGGCGATAACCTAGAAGTATTGCCAACAAATAACAAACATTAAATTAAGAACAGAAATTGCTATAAGAGTTAAAAAAAGAGATTCAAATGAGAGTAACTTATAACATTTCAG
>JALSMC010000197.1 GCA_026987995.1 Sulfurimonas sp.
TGATCTAGGTGTTAAAGCTGCACATAAAGCGATAGAGCGTAGTGGTGTAGCACTCGAAGATATTGACATGATTATCACAGCTACTATTAGCCCTGATTATTTCTGTATGCCTTCAACTGCGACTATCATAGGAACAAAACTTGGTCTTAAAAATGTGACTGCATTTGATATATCTGCAGCATGTACAGGTTTTGTTTATATTCTCTCTATTGCAAAAGCTTTCATTGAATCAGGCATGAAGAAAAACATTCTTATCATTGGTGCTGAAAAACTCTCTGCTATCACTGATTATACTGATAGAGGTACTTGTATCCTTTTTGGTGATGGTGCTGGAGCTGCAATGATATGTGCAACTGATGATAAAAGTGAAGCTATCATAGATGTTCATACTGGAGCTGATGGTGAGTATGCTGACCTTCTTATGACGCCAAATGGTGGCTCAGGTTCTGCACATGACTCTCTAGGTCAAGAAGCATCCTCTTGCTTTATGCAGATGAAAGGGAACGAAACTTTTAAAGTTGCTGTTCGTACACTTACAAAAGATGTAAAAGAGATTTTGAGTGAAAATAATATTGCCTCAGAAGACATAATCCACTTTGTACCACATCAAGCAAATTATCGCATTATTAAAGCAGTTGGTGATGCACTAAAACTTCGTGAAGATCAAGTCGTTTTAACAGTAGGTAAGTTTGGAAACACTTCTGGTGCTTCTATCCCTATGGCTATAAATGACATCTATGAAAATGGGAAACTAAAGGCAGGAGAACTTATGCTTCTGGACGCTTTTGGTGGTGGTCTGACTTGGGGTTCTGCATTAGTACCCTTCTCTCCAAAGAAATAATTTTAAAAGAGTGTGATAAATGAAATATTTTATCTCAATTCTTTTATTTTTCTTCATTTCTTTTTTTCTAGGCTGGCAAAGTAAGGCCTACTTCTTTTTAAAACAAGACTCATTAGAATCTAAAAAAAAACTAGAAACTAAAACTCCTCTTACTCTTTTAGAAAAAATACAAGCAAAAAAAAGACTTGATGTTATTATTTTAAATTCGCCAACTGTATACTATGTTGGTGCTGATCAAAATCGTGGATTTGAATATGAATTAATCGCTGCCTATGCAAAAAGTATTGGAGTAGATTTAAATCTTAGTGTAGTTTATACTGTACATGATGCACTAAAAATGAGTGAAGAAAATGTAGATGATATAACTGTAGCTGGGATTACAAGAACAAAAGAAAGAGAACAACTCTATTCCTTTGGTCCAAAATACCAGTCTATTAAAGAGCAGTTAGTCTGTAATAGTAAAATGTATAGAAATGCTACTTTTCCAAAAGAGAGTATTGACTTACTTGATCTGAAAATCACAGTAGGAAAAGATACAAGTTATGAAAAGACACTTTTAAAGTTTCAAGAGGATTTTACAGCATTTAAATTTAAGACCTCTCTTGAACATTCAAGTGAAGAACTTTTAGAAATGGTACATAAAAATGTTATAGATTGTACTGTAGTTGACTCAAATATTTTTATGATAAATCAGCGGTATTATCCTGATATATCTGTAGCAATGAACTTGAGTAAAGCACAAAGTCTTGCATGGGTTTTACGTAAAGGTGATGATTCTCTCGAGCATAGCCTGTACCAATGGTTTAACTCTTATGAAAATTCCGGCAAGATGGATGAGTTAGAAGGGTTTTACTACTCATACCTTAATCTCTTTGATTACTATGACAATAAGATTTTTTCAAAGAGAATAAAAAAACGTTTACCAAAATACAAAAAACATTTTAAGCAAGCAGGAAAAAAGTATGGTATACATTGGGAACTTTTAGCAGCACAGTCCTATCAAGAATCGCATTGGAATCCTCATGCTAAAAGTCATACAGGGGTAAGGGGCATGATGATGCTTACTTTACCTACTGCAAAACAGATGGGCGTTAAAAACAGACTCGATGCAAAAGAGAGTATTTTTGGCGGTGCAAAATACTTGAAAAAGATTGAGCAGCGTTTAGACAAAAATATTAAAGGTAAAAATAGATGGGCCATTACTTTAGCAGCATATAATGTAGGCATGGGACATATTCATGATGCACAAAAACTTGCTCGAAAGCTTAACAAAAATCCATATTCTTGGAAGGATTTAAAAGAGATTTTACCACTACTATCCCAAGCAAAATACTATAAAAAACTAAAATATGGGTATGCTAGAGGCAACGAACCTGTTTTGTATGTCGATGCTATTTTAAACTATGCAGATATTATAGTTAACAACTAGCTCTGCTTGAGTGTAAGGGCATTAAAAACACGCTTATGAAACTCTGCTTCATTTGGAAGTGTGAGATTTGATTCTCTCTGTTTCTCTCCCCACATTGAGTGAGGAAAATAGCTATCTTCTTCAAACCTAGCCATCACATGAATATGTACACGAGGTAAAATATTTGAAAATGATGCCATATTTATTTTTTTTGGATTATAGTAGCGTGTCATCTCATACTCTATAATGTCATAAGTTTCCCAAAGTTTTTGACGCAGACCAACTGGTACATCACCTAACTCTCTATAGGGCTCTTTGGTGAATATTTTTAGCCATGGTATTTCGCTGTCGTGTTTTTCTACATAAAGACTAAAGTCTTCATAGATTATTATATTTTGCATACTGGTCCCTTTTAGAGTTTTCTTTGATTACATTATAGCAAAGTTTTTTACGATGATAAATAAAAAATGATTTGAAAATTAAAAGAGAGGAGGAGTGACATAGCTGCCACTCTTGTAAAAAGTGAGAGGAGAGACTTAGTCTCTGTTACCTCTGTAACCACCAGAACTACGTCCACCGCCTGAACGATTTCTGTCGCCACTGCCACCACCTTCACGGTTTCCACGGTAACCACCGCCTCCGCCACCAGAACGACTACGATTTCCACCGCCACCACCTGAACGGTTTCTTCCACGGTATCCACCGCCACGACCACCACGACCACCGCCGCCTCCGCGTTGTGCAGCACGAGCAAGAATAGCATCAAGTTTATCAGCAGGAATACCAATATTACTTGGTCCAGCGATATCTTGTTTATCTAAAATCATAGAGATAAGTTTGTACATAATTTTCTCTTCGTCTATATCTTCTTTAAGACGGTCAAGAATTTTGTGTGCTTCATCGTAAATCTTATGATCTTCAATAGTTTTTACCATTGCATCAACCGTTGACGTTCTAAGGTCATTTTTACTTGGAACAAAAGCATGGTTCATTGAAGTACCAACTTTTTGCTTGATGCGTTGTAGCTCTTTGAACTCCATTGGAGTTAAAAGTGTAATAGCTTTACCCTTAGTTCCAGCACGACCTGTTCTACCGATACGGTGAACATAAGACTCAGGATCAAAAGGAATATGGTAGTTAAAAACATGGCTAATGTTGTTTACGTGAATACCACGAGCGGCAACATCAGTAGCAACAAGAAACATAATAGAATCGTTTTTGAAACCTTTGATTACATTTTCACGTTGGCGTTGCTCCATATCTCCATGAAGACCATTTGCTAAGTAACCTGCATTACTTAAAACATTACTTAGTCTATCAACTTCTGATTTTGTACGACAAAATACAACTGATTTTTTTACGCTATCAGAATCCATAAGACGGATAATAGCATCATCTCTTTCGTGCTCATCGATAACATAGTAAAGTTGCTCGATATCTGTATTTGTAGTCTCACCCTTAGTGATAGAAACAAATTCAGGGTTCTTTAAGATTCTGCTTGCAAGTGTCTTAATCGGTGCAGGCATAGTTGCAGAGAAAAGAAGTGTTTGACGTTCTTTTGGAAGATATGAAAAAATTTCATTGATATCATCTAAAAAACCCATGTCAAGCATCTCATCAGCTTCATCAAGAACAACCATTTGTGGTGCGAAGTCAGGAATCATACCGCGTTTAAGGATGTCTAACATTCGTCCTGGTGTTGCTACAACAACTGAAGCACCACGAGCGATAAGGTCAAGTTGGCGTTTGTAAGAGCTACCACCGTAAACAGTTACAGTTTTAGCGCCTAAGTTACGACCATACTTGAAAATCTCATCACTTACTTGTGTTGCAAGTTCACGAGTTGGAGTGATTACTAGCATCTCTACTGAACCATCCATCTTCATGTTGTGAAGTGCTGGAAGACTAAACGCAGCTGTTTTACCAGTACCAGTGTGTGCTTGACCAACCATATCTTTACCCGCTATAACTATAGGGATAGCTTGTGCTTGAATAGGGGAAGGTGTTGTAAAACCTGCATATTTAACACTTTTTAAAATCTCTGGTTTTAAACCTAACTCATCAAATGTGAGTAATTTTTCTTCTGTCTTTATTTCTTCTTCTTTCTTTTCTTCGTTTTGTGCATTTTCTTGCATCATTATCCTTTAATATAAGGAGATGATACAAGTTGCAGTCGTCTTTGTAGCGTTTGCAGGCATCTTCCCCTTAAGTATTTCGCGAATTATACCCAAGTTTGGCTAAAGAAAAGTTAAAGTTATCTATATTTGAATTAAGTTAAGTTTATAGTGCTACAAAAATAGTGTATAATTTATGTAATTAATTATAAATAGGAAGTTTTTATGACAATTGATATCTATATGGGATTATTTATTATCTCTTTACTCGCGTTTGTTACTATGGTTTTACTCTATCTCAAACAAAAAGAGAAACTAGAACTCCAAAGAGATGATAATAGTGATGCAAATGAACGCATAAAAAATCTAGAACTCCAACAAGCAGTGCTTCAAACTCGTTATGATGAAGAGTTAAAGTCATCATCTCAAAAACTAAGTGTGCTTCAAGGTGCCAAAGATGAACTCTCAAATGAGTTCAAAACTTTAGCAAACAAGATTTTTGAGGATAAAGCGAAGCAATTTAGTAGTTCAAGTAAAGAGCAGTTAGAACTTATGTTAAAGCCCTTTCGTGAGCAGATAACAAACTTCTCAACTCAAACTAAAGAGCAGTTTTCAACCCACTCAAAAGAGACCTACCTACTCAAAGATGAACTCCTGCGTTTAAAGCAGATGAACTCGCAACTCTCTAACGATGCTGTTAACCTTACAAAAGCACTCAAAGGTGAGAATAAAACACAGGGAAACTGGGGTGAGATAGTTTTAGAAAATATACTAGAACAATCTGGACTTCGTCAAGGAGTGGAATATGAACTTCAAGCAACTCTAAAATCAGAAGAAGGAAAGAGTTATAGACCTGATGTCATCATTCATATGCCCCAAAAGCGCGACATTATCATAGACTCAAAGGTTTCACTTGTCGCTTATGAGCGTTTTATGAGTGCAGAGTTAGAGAGTGAAAAGATACAAGCCCTTAAAGAGCATATACAGAGTATAAAAGGGCATGTAAAAGGACTCAGTGAGAAAAAATATGAAAAACTAGAAGGTGTAAACAGTTTAGACTTTGTACTTCTTTTTATGCCAATAGAAGGTGCTTTTTTACTAGCACTAGAACAAGATGGAGAGTTTTTCAAAGATGCATATGAACAAAATATCTTAGTTGTCTCTCCATCTACACTGCTTGTAACCCTCAGAACTATAGAACACATTTGGCGTACACAACATCAAGAAGAACATGCACTCAAAATTGCAAGTGAAGCAGAGGCTATGTATGATAAACTTGTCGGTTTTGTTGAGGAACTGCAAAAAGTAGGCATACATTTAGACAAGGCACAAGGAGCATATGAAACTTCTATGAATAGACTCAAAACTGGTCGTGGTAATGTTATAAAACGTGCACAAAATATTGTAAAACTTGGGCTAAAGCCGAAGAAAAAACTTTCACTTACTAGTGAAGAAGAGGAACTTTAAAGCAAGATATATAATTTTTTGCTATGATATTAAGTATGAAGATACAAACACAATACCACTATGAAAAAACATGGACAGATACTACAGACAAAGACCTTCTTCGAATGATAGAAGAAGAGATAGGTGATGCAGATACGAAGGGCACACTTGAGTATGTAAAAGAGGCTGTGAAAAACGGTAAAGTTATCGGAATAGGGCAGTGTAAATTTCGAGAGAAGAGGGACTAAGTAGATGAGTGAAGAACTAGAACAAGCCAACCAAGTTTACAATACTATTATTGACTTTGTAACAAACTATTCGTTTCAGATACTAGGTGCATTGATTATTGTCATCATCGGTGTTATCGCTTCAAAGCAGATACATAAACTGATACTAAAAATACTTCTTAAAAATAAATTTGATGAGACCCTCAGTGGTTTTGTAGCAAACTTTGTGCGTATCCTTGTTGTTGTGATGATGCTTATAGTTGCCCTTGGTAAGCTAGGTATAAGTGTAGCTCCTTTTATCGCAGCTATCGGTGCTCTTTCTTTGACTGCTGGTTTAGCACTGCAGGGGAGTGTGTCTAACTTCGCGGCAGGTATTGTGCTTGTTATAACAAGACCTTTTAAGATAGGCGATACGGTTAATATTCACGATGTGTATGGAGAAGTTATCGAGATAAAACTCGCCTATACTGTTTTGAGGAATGAGGACAAAGAGCAGATAACAGTACCAAATAAGTACATGATAGGTGATGTTATAATAAACTCTTTTTCGTATAGAGTGGTTGAGGGAAGTGTTGGTGTTGCTTATGATAGTGATATCCCAAAAGTCATAGAGAGTATAAAAAATATATTAGCTGAGTTTGAAGTCTTACATTCTGATAATGAAGCGATAATTGGCATAGAAAAATTTAATGACAGCTCCATAGACATAGCATATAGATACTGGGCACCAACTTCTGCTTACTTTAAAACGCAGTACAGTGTCAATCTCGCACTTATCACTGCGTTTAACAAAGAAAACATAAACATCCCTTTTCCTCAAAGAGAGATTAAACTTCTAGGAGAGAGTAATGCCCACTAATTCAGACATAGCAAAACTACTACTAAGACTCAGTGTTGGTGTTCTTATACTTTTTCATGGTATTCATAAAGTTATACATGGCATAAGTGGTGTTAAAGCAATGCTGAGCAATGCAGGACTCCCTGAGTTTTTATCTTATGGTGTTTATGTAGGTGAAGTTGTTGCTCCTATCTTTATCATCTTAGGTTTATATGCTCGTTTAGCCTCTGTTGTAGTGGCATTTAACATGCTTGTTGCAATATTTCTAGCATATGGGTTTTCTTTTTCACTTGCGAAGTATGGTGGTTTGGCAATTGAGTCTCCTCTTTTGTTCTTAATTATGTCACTGATAATCGTTCTGCTAGGTAGTGGAAAGTACAGTGTAAATAACAAATAAGAGTGCATAATTAAATAAGGAAAATGAGTATGAATAATAAAAAGTATGTTAAATGGTACCACTCTTTAGTTTTTAAACTTATGATATTTGTTATTCCTTTAGCAATGCTTCCTCTCTTGGTTGTTTCATATAATCACTATGTAAACAGTACAAATTCCATCAAACAAACTACATATAATGACATTACACAAAATACTATTTTACAAAAGAAGTTTCTTCTCAACTGGTTTCATTATCGTGAAATTGATATAAAAAATATTTCACAAAACAGTAATACTGTAGACTTGATGGAAAGTCTTATAAAAAGTTATGAAGAGAGTAGTCTTTCTTTATATGACTTTGTGCATGGTGACGCACATTTTGGGGTAAGCATAGATACTGGAAGTGAGTTGACTAGGTTTGGACATGATTATGATTATGTCTATGACATTTTTTTGATAGATACAAAAGGAAATATACTTTACACAAATGAGCAAGAAGCAGATTTAGGAACATCACTTGTTTCTGGTCCCTATAAAGATACAAAATTTGCTAAGAGCTTTAAAAAAACATGTAGTGATAAACAAATACACTTCTCCGACTTAGAGATCTATGCTCCTTCAAATAATATTATCGCAGGTTTTTTAACTGCACCTATCATAGATACAAATGGTCTTCTTGTCGGGGTTATTGCAATACAGATAAAACTAGAGAAACTATATTTACTGTTTAAGGAAAACACCTATATTAAAGAAGGTACTATGCAGACATATTTAGTTGGTACTGATGGACTTTTAAGAAGTCCTCTTTTTAAAAGTGATTCTCAGGCACTAAAAACTAGAATAAAAACAGAGCAGTTTAGGCTATGGCATAGCGAACATGCAAGAAAAACTGAGCACAAAAGCGATGAAGATGAGCCGGTGTTTATTTATGAAAATTCACTAGGTGAGAGTGTATTTGGTTTACATAAAGACATAGACATAATGGGTGTGCATTGGGCTCTTATTTCAGAGGCAGATATATCTATAATCGAGAATTTACAAAATGAAATAATTTATAAAACATTGTCTATCGCACTAATTTTATTTTTACTTATCCTTGTTGTATCTAAACTTCTGTTTGGATACTTGGTAAAACCTATAGTGGAGCTCATAGAGTTAGTAAAAAAGTTTGAAAGTGGCAATAGAG
Source organism: Sulfurimonas sp. (assembly GCA_026987995.1). Taxonomy (GTDB): domain Bacteria; phylum Campylobacterota; class Campylobacteria; order Campylobacterales; family Sulfurimonadaceae; genus Sulfurimonas. The sequence continues at coordinate 8,439 of JALSMC010000197.1, forward strand.
ATGTATCTATAAAGATACATAATGAGAATGAGATAGGAGTACTAGCAGGGTATTTTGATGAGATGATGCATACCATAAAAGAGAGCGAGCAAGAACTAGATGAACAAAAGTTTGCACTTAATGCACACTCTATAGTTGCTGTTACTGATGTAGGTGGTAGTATCACATATGTAAATAAAAAATTTGAAGAGATTAGTGGGTACTCACAAGCTGAACTTGTAGGTAAAAATCATAGGATTTTAAACTCTAAAAATCAGCCAAAAGAGTATTGGCAGAATATGTATAATAATATATCTTCTGGTATTGTATGGAATGATGAGATTAAAAATATTAACAAAAATGGAGAAGAGTACTGGGTAGACACGACAATAGTACCATTTTTTAATAATGATGGAGAAATAACAAGTTATGTAGCAATACGAACAGATATTACACAGAAGAAAAAAGATGAGTTTTTATTAATAGAAGCAAAAAAGATAGCTGATGAGAGTGTAAAGGTTAAAGCAGAGTTCTTTGCTAGTATGTCACATGAGATTCGTACACCAATGAACGGTATTATTGGGATGCTTGGACTTCTTCTCAAAACAAAACTCAGTGAAACACAGAACCATCAAGCATATCTAGCACAAACAAGTGCACAGGCTCTTTTAAGCCTTATCAACGACATCTTAGACTTTTCAAAGTTTGAGGCTGATAAGTTAGAGTTAGAGTATAAGGCGTTTCGTATTAGAGATGATTTTGGAGATTTTGCTGAGGCTATCGCGTTTAAAGCACAAGAAAAAGGTGTAGATATTGTTTTAGATATACAGGGTGTCGCTTACGAAACAATTGTAGCAGATGCATACAGAATACGACAAATACTAAACAATCTTGTAAGTAATGCGATAAAATTTACGCATGAAGGTTATGTGCTTATAACTGTTTCCTTAGTAGAGCTCAATGAAGAAGAAGGAAGGTTGTTTATATCTGTAGAAGATACGGGAATAGGGATTCCACAAGACAAGATAAGTAAACTTTTTGATTCATTTTCACAAGTTGATAGTTCTACTACACGAAAGTATGGCGGAACAGGTTTGGGTCTCTCTATAGTAAAAAAACTAGTTGAAATTATGGATGGGAAGATAGAAGTTTCTTCTGAGTTAGGTAAGGGGAGTAAGTTTGAACTAGACATAGCTGTTAGATTAGATAAAGAGAGAGTTGTTTCTCTACCAGATATAGATGTTAAAGAGAAAAAAGTACTTATTTTAGATAAGAGTAAAAAAAGTGCAGAAGTGTTAGCAAAACAACTAAAACACTGGGGCATGTCTGTAAGTTTTGAAAAAGATGCCCAAGATAACTATGATATTGTTTTTATATCTAATGATGAAAATGCCTTGAGTTTAGGCGAGTCTTTAAAGCAAGAGTATAAAGATGCAAAATTTGTTCTTATGACATCTCTTGAAGATACAGCTAAAGTCAGTCACTATATGGAGTCGGTGTATGATACTTACTTCCCTCAACCTGCTACTACAAAAGATATGTTTAAAGCACTTCATACTTTAAAGAGTTCGTATGATGCAGATGAAACTTATGAGCAAGAGAGTAGTGAAGTAGTATTTAACCCTGATACTAAAATACTATTAGTTGATGACAATAAAGTGAACCAGCTAGTTGCTCTAGGTTTACTAGAAGAGTTTGACTTAGATGCTGACATAGCTAACAATGGACTAGAAGCCATCAAAGCTGTTGAAGCAGCAGGAGATGAGCCATATGAGATAATCCTTATGGATTGTCAAATGCCTGAGATGGATGGTTATGATGCAACGCGAGCTCTAAAAAGTGGTGAGTACGGTGCAAATATTGCAAAAATACCAGTAGTAGCAATGACAGCAAACGCGATGGAAGGGGATAAAGAGAAGTGCTATGCCGCTGGTATGGATGACTATATATCTAAACCCATAGACCCTGCACGACTCGAAGAGGTGCTTAAAAAGTATCTTCTTTCTTAAGGGTGTTTTACTTTGAGTTTTGAGTTTAGACTCCAGCCAATTAGAAGCATTAAAACCATAACAGCGAGGGCAGGTAAAAGTTCATAAGCATTACTAAGATAGACTAACCAGAGTAAAATAGCTCCAAGGGGAGTTGGCACTCCTGTAAAATACTTCTCCACTTCTCCTGCATCCGCGTTGAGGTTAAAGTGGATAAGACGACGAAGACCTGAAATGACATAATAGATACTGATAATAGAAGCAACTATTAAAAAACTGCCCTTAAGTTGTGCCGCATATGTAGCTTGAAATATCAAAAAGACAGGTACAAGAACAAAACTTAAAAAGTCTGCAAAACTATCAAGCTGTACTCCAAACTCATTACTTAGTTTATATTTTCTAGCAATTTTTCCGTCAAAAATATCAAATGCACCACCTACCCATGCAAGTGCTATAGCTAAAGTAAAGTTGTTTTGAGTGATGAAGTAAGTAGCCATAAGACCTGCTGTAATGTTTACAAATGTAAAAAGATTTGCTAAGTTAAAGTGAGAAGAGGGTGTCCATAAAAAGTTCATATATTGCCTTGATTATTTAATGTTGTGTATTATATCAAAATAAATATTGCGATTAAAGCTACTCTTTAATTGATAATGATTATAATTTTAAAAACATAACTATAAAGAATAAAAATGAAAACATTATTAGATTGTCATAAAACTTGTGTGGTTAAAGTTTTGAAGTTAAATACCAAGGGTGACTTAAAGCAGAGACTTATCTCTTTTGGCATTATGAAAGAAGCAACTTTAGAGGTGCTAGAACATGCCCCTGGCAAAAGTACCATAGAGGTAAAAGTCGGAAAAATGCGTATAGCTCTTCGTGCACAAGAAGCACAGCTAATAGAAGTAGAAAAAATATGAATGAAAAACAGACAAATATAGTAGACCCAAAAGCTTGTCCAATAACAGCAAACCACATTAAAGTAGCACTTGTTGGACAACCCAATGTTGGTAAAAGTATGCTTATCAACTCAGTCTCAAATGCACACCTTCATGTAGGAAACTTTTCAGGGGTTACAGTAGATAAAACTGAAGTTCTTTTTGACTACGGAGAGTATAGTTTTACTGTTGTTGACCTACCTGGAACATATGCTTTTACGGACTATACTATAGAAGAGAGAGTGACACATGACTACCTCTGTGCTGAAGACTATGATATCATCATAAATGTTGTGGATTCTACAAACTTAGAAAAAAACCTACAACTCACTTCTGAACTTCTTACTATGAGTAAAAAAGTAGTTATCGCATTAAACATGAGTGATGAGGCTCAAAAAGAGAACATCTCAATAAATGCGAAGTATATGTCTGAACTTATGGGTGTCCCATGTGTTAAAGTATCAGCAGTTACAAAAGAGGGTATCGGCGAGCTAATAAATGCGATTATACAAAAATATGAGAACCCAAGAAACAAACCAAAGCTTGTCTTTAGCGAACCAGTAGAAGAAGAGATAGCACAGATAGTTTGGTATCTTGATAAACATAGATTTAAGAGTGTAAATACTTACAGAAACATCGCAATAAACCTTTTAAAAAACAATAAAAGAACATATGAAAAACTTCATGACGAGCCAATATGGACTGAACTCCAACCGATTTTAATTGAAGCGAGTAAACATATAGAACTACACCATGATAGTGATGATATAAAAGAAGCATTTGCTGAAGAGTATGCATCGTTTAACCGTGGTATTGTTGCTGAGGTAGTTAAACAAGATGGTAAACAAGAAAAGAAAACTATTACTGAGAAGATAGACTCTATTTTAATTCATCCTATCTTTGGTATTCCCATTTTTCTCTTTTTTATGTGGTTTTTATTTCAACTAACTTTTGAAGTAGGTGCTATTCCTATGGAATATATTGATGCCTTTTTTATATGGTTTGGTGATACATTAGGGGCGACAATAGCCAATGATGATGTTCGCTCTCTTATAGTAGATGGAATCATCGCGGGTGTTGGAGCAGTTGTTCTTTTTGTGCCAAATATCATCATACTTTTTATAGGTATAGCACTTTTAGAGAGTACGGGTTATATGAGCCGTGTTGCTTTTTTACTCGATGGATTTTTTCATAAATTTGGGTTGCATGGTCAGAGCTTTATTCCTCTTGTGACAGGGTTTGGTTGTTCTATCCCTGCTTATATGTCCGCTAGAATACTTAAAAATGACAGA
>JALSMC010000198.1 GCA_026987995.1 Sulfurimonas sp.
AAGTACATTTAGCTATAATTGTATTTATGATTGAACTAGATAACAGAACAAACCTTACAGTAGACACATCCCTCCTTCAGTCGATATCAGACACTCTAACAAAAAAAGAAATTGAGCTTATTATTACTACAAGTAATGAAATTCAAAGTATAAATGCAGAGTATAGGAATATTGATAAAGCAACAGATGTACTTAGCTTTCCATATGAAGAGATGCCGATGGCTCCTCTTGGAAGCATTGTTATTTCAGAAGACTTTGTAAAAGAAAAAGCTAAAGATTTTGGACATAGTGAGTTAGATGAGTTAACACTACTCTTTATTCATGGATTATTACACCTTTTAGGTTACGATCATGAAGTTGATAGTGGTGAGATGAGAGAAAAAGAGTTAAGTCTCATAGAAGAGTTTAATTTACCAACAAGCTTAATAGTAAGAACACAAGGATAATAATGGATTATGTAATTTTTTTAGTAGCGATGAGTGCTCTTGTATTTGGAGCTGATTTTATTATTAAAGAGTCCGAACGTATTGCTCTTCATTTTAATATCTCTCATTTTGTAATTGGGGCTACTTTAGTGGCATTTGGAACTAGTCTTCCTGAGATGGCAGCTTCTATGATGGCAGCTGGTCATGGTAAAAGTGATATGGCTGTTGCAAATGTTGTAGGAAGTGTTATATTTAACATTACACTTGTTTTAGGAATAGTGTTTTTTATTGCAAAATCTATGAAGCCTGAGCGTGACCTATTTAAGCTTGACAGCGCATGGGTTATTGTACCTGTTATAATATTTTTAATTATGATTCAAGATGGAGAGATAGGAAGAATAGATGGAGTCATTTTTCTTCTTGTTATGATTTCCTACCTTATATTTTTGTTTTCAAGTTCAAAAGAGGATTTAGAAGGTGAGATTGATGAGAGCTTAACGCAGAAGTTTAAGTGGGGGAAAACTGTAGTTCTATTATCTGTAGGTTTTGCCCTTACTATTGGTGGTGCAAATTTTGTTGTGGAGAGTGGTACAAATATAGCAAGAAGTTTAGATGTGAGTGAGTGGATTATCGGCTTGTTTCTTATCTCTCTTGGTACATCACTTCCGGAGCTTGTTGTCTCTCTTGTAGCTGTTAGAAAAGGTAATGCCGATATGAGTATTGGAAATATTATCGGCTCAAACGTAGCTAACTTCTCTATGGTTTTAGGCGGTTCTTCACTTATAAATCCTCTTGTTATAAATTTAGAAAAGTCATCTTTTGATATTCTTATTTTAGTATCTGCTTCTTTAGTTTTACTCTTTATTTTAGCAAACAAGCTCTACAACAAAGCTGGTGCCATCTTTCTTTTAGCTATTTTAGCTCTATTTATACAGAATTCATTTCTTTAAGAGTTCTCTACTGTTTTATATAATGGAGCTCTAAGAGTTTATTGTAAATATTTGAAACAATTTTACCTGCTGCATGGCCACCATGCCCACCATGCTCAACCATAACCATTACAACATACTGTGGATTTTTATATGGTCCATAAGATGTAAACCAAGCATGTGAACGATTATAATATGACATCTCATGCTCTAGTTTTCTTTTTTTAATATCTTGTTTGATAGCAATTACTTGTGCAGTTCCTGTTTTACCAGCAATAGTAACTTTTGAATGAAGATAAGATGTTGCTGTTCCCTTTAAATTGTTACAAACCTGATACATTGCCTTGCGAATTGTCGGGAGCTGTTTCTTTTCTTTATCATTGAGGACATCTTTGTAGCTCTCTTTATATGCAACCCCATCTATCTCCTTAGCAATATGAGGAGTTGGTACTCGTCCTGTAGCAATAAAAGCAGTTTGCTGTGCTATTTGCAGTGGTGTAACAAGAAAATCTCCCTGCCCTATTGCCATATTTGCAGTTTCACCAATACTCCATACTTTATTGTATTTTTTTAATTTCCATTCTCGAGACGGCACTACCCCTATAAATTCATTTGGTAAATCAATACCAGTCTTCCCACTTAGACCATAGCGCTTAAGTCCTTCGCTCATTTTACGATTACCCAAAATAAGACTTCCTTTGTAAAAGTAATCATCGCAACTCTCACGAATAGCCTTAACAATGTCTGTATGCCTATGTCCTTTTCTTTTCCAACATCTAAATATACGTCCACCCAAAGGAAGGGATGATCGACAATCTACTCCCCACCTTGAAGATAGATCAGTGGAAATATATAACAGTCCCAACATTGGCTTTATTGTCGAACCAGGTGGATAGAGCCCATGGGTCAACTTGTTTGTAAACGGATGGTCTAAACTAGAAGATAGATCATCATACATTTTATATGACATCCCCGATACAAATATATTTAGGTTATAGTTAGGAAAACTTCCAGCAGCAAGTATGGAGCCATTTACATCCATAACAACCATTGCACCAACTTTTCCCTCAAAAAGTTTGGACATGTAAGTTTGCAACTCCATGTCAATGGTCAGTTTAAGTTTTTTATCTTCATCTGCTTTGACATAACTTAGTTCAGCTACTTCTTGATTGCTCGCATTTACTTGAATCTTTCGTATTCCTGATTTTCCTTGCAAGTAGTTGTTATAGTACTTTTCTATTCCTGTTTTTCCAACATACCCAATGAGACCTAGAAGTTTATCTTTATCTATATCTTTTTTATTAGCACGTGAGACATAGCCTATCATGTGTGCTGCAATATTTTTGTATGGATAGTAGCGTTTAGGAGCAGGAATTATTTTAATATTATTTCTTAGGTTTAGTGTTGAGTAAACAGGTAGTATTTCATCATATGCAACAAAGTGAACTATATCTATGTAGTTATGATTATAAAATGATTCTTTTTTCTTGTAGTTTTTTAGCATTTTTTCAATACTAAGGGATGGCAAAAGTTTTTTGAGTGTCCTTAGTTCATTGTTTAAAGTTTCTATATTCTTTTTACTTGTTAAATGTGGTGCTAGTTGTAATCTAAAACCAAGTTTATTTATAGCGATTGGCCTATCTTTTACATCTACTATTTCGCCGCGAACAGGGGCTATTCTTTCATACTTAATTGTATTTTTCATTGAAAGCTCTACATAGTGACTGTGAGAATTTATACTTAGAAAAAAAACTCTTACAATGAGTGCTAACCATGTAGAGATAAAAAAGAAAATTATGAGTTTAGTTTTCATAATAAATTCACCAATAAAAATTCGATTACTATATAGTATACTATATAGTAATTCAATTCAGGAGGCGATAGAAGAAATATACTAGATATCAAAGATAGAAATAAAAAATATCCAAGATAAGCTAAAAGTATGTTTGAAAATATTATACACCAATGACAAGAAAAGTTTTGATATATTTTAGGCATAACAAACTTGTAGATAAAATAAAAATAGATAATTGAGCTAAAAAGCATATATCCATGGTTAGCTTCAAAAATAACAAGTAAAAATGATACAAGGATAACAGAAGTATAATCATTACGAGTAAGAGATCTTGTAAAGAGTACAAACAATACTGCAAGCATAGGAGGTAGGTATAGGTATATGCTACTCAAGGAGCTATATATTACAAAGATAACTATATAAGCAAAAAGCTCTACAGGTTTTTGATGAGTGATACTTCGTTGCATATTGGAAAGTGTTTACATTTGATACAATCAGCCCAGATTTTATGCTCTGGGAGGGACTCTTTTGGGATTTCAACAAAACCTAATCGTTCAAAGAAAGCTTGTTTGTATGTAAGGCTAAGAACTCTTTGTATGCCTAAAGAAGAGGCTTCATCTAGTGCCTTTTTAACTAAATTTTCACCAATTTTTTGACCACGTACTCCATCTTTTACAACAAGGGAGCGAACTTCCGCTAAATATGTTGTGTGAATATGAAGTGCAGCAAATCCCACAAGTTCACCTTCCTTATATGCAAGTGTATAGGAGCGAATATTTGTTGCTATTTCATCTTCACTTCTATCTAATATGATACCATTTTCAATTTCAGGAAGTATTAGCTCTCTCATTTGATGTATATTTGAGAGCTTCGCTTTTTCGTAGTTAATCAGCACTCTCAACCTCTGTTAATATGTCATGGATTACTTTATTTATTTTGTGTGTTCCTTTTTTCTTTGAACTAGATACTGTCATGGCATTTGGAAACTCGCGTCTTAAAGCACTCTGCTCTTTTTGGTTAAGCTTATCTATCTTAGTGAAAATTTGTAAAATCAACTGATTTTCTCGTACATGCTCAAATAGAAATTCACTCACTTGTGTATCAACATCTAAGTATGGATGCCTACAATCAATAAGATGGATGAAAAGCTTTATCTGCTCACGCTCAGCAATGTAGTCAGTTAAATTCTTTTCCCAGTCATGCTTCATAGACTTAGAAACCTTTGCATACCCAAAACCAGGTAGGTCAACAAACTTCGCTAAAAACTTTTTATTCTCATTATCTCTATCTATAAATGTAACATCAAAGTAGTTTATCAGTCTTGTTTTACCAGGAGTTGAAGAGACTTTTGCTAGACCTTTATGGTTCGTTAAGGCATTAAGTAGTGAACTTTTTCCTACATTTGAGCGAGCCATAAAAACAACTTCGTTCTGCTCCTCTGATTCAGGTGCCAAAGATACATTTGGTGCAGAAGTTATAAACTTTGCATCGACTATTTCTACCATTATTTTTCCTCTTCTTGTGTATCATCTGCTATATTAAATATCATTATAACAGGTTCCTTCTGAAGGCCTTTAGCTTTGGCCTTTCCTGTAATAGCATTCAAGACAACTTCATCACCCTGAATCTCTTTTTTTTCATCAATTTGTTTTAAATAAACATTTTTATAAAAGTAGTATTCGCTTTTGGAAGGTAAATAGATGACTTTATCAGCTGTTCCCTCATATCTAGCCCCCTCTTTTGTTAAAATTTTAAAAGAGACATCCCCAAGTGCTATAAACTTAGTTGGTTGATTCTTTTCATCTGTAAATATAGTAACTTTTGAAGCATTAAGTTCATCATTTTGTTTTATGATATTCACATGTCCCTCAAAGATGGAAATCCCTTTGGCTTGATCTGTATCAAAAGAATCTGCTATAATTTTTAGTTCCTGCGCAGATAAAAATGTACCTAAAAACATTATTATAATAAAAATATATTTCATATTTCACTCTCTTTTAGTTGGTATTTTACTGTCACATTTTTTGATTTCATAGTATTGTTAAGTGCATCATAGATAAATGAAACACCATGCATACTATTTTGATTTCTATAGGCTACGTACTCATCTTGTGTTTGTGCAATAGAGCTTTTTGTGTTATAGATAAGAGTGTCTGATTTAAAGGTTAAACCATCTTCTTTCTTGTACACTACATCACCTTTTAAATCAACAATATTGTTTTTATATATCCCATTATTTGCCTGCATATTTGACATGTACTCTTTGGCATTGTCCGTAAAATTAACATCATCCACTATGTACCTATTGGTGTAACGAAAGGACTTTGTGCCAGCCATAATCGTTTTTAAGCCACTACTTTGTAGTTCATACATAACAAAGTTATCTATTACAAGGAGAGGAATGTCTGTAAACTCTTGCTGTTTAATCTTTAAGGGTTCAAAGAAGATATATATAAGCATAAGTGCACTAAAAACAGTAATGAAAAATATATTTATATTAATGCTTTACTCCTTAACCCAAATGTTCATAAAATCTTCTTTTTGGTCATTTTCATCTACTATTATATCTATCATCTCTCGAACTGCACCATGACCACCTCTGTTTAAAAGAGTAGTACTAACAAGTTTTTGTATCTCTTTAACACCATCTGCAGGTGTAAAACTACGACCAACAAGACTAAGCATACTGTAGTCATTTAAGTCATCACCAATTGCAGCAACCTCAAACATACGTAGACCTAAAGCACTAATAATCTCTTTTATTACTCGATCTTTATCCTTTATACCCTGATGCAAATTCTGTATACCGAGCTCCTCAGCTCTGCGTTTAACTATCTCAGACTTGCGCCCAGTAATAATGGCAACCTGATGTCCGAGTTTAATCCAAGTAGTGATACCTAAACCATCTTTAACATTAAAAGTTTTACTCTCCACTCCATCGCTCGAGTAAGTAAGACCTCCATCGCTAAGACAGCCGTCGACATCTAAAACAAGCAGTTTAATCATAAACTGCCTTTTGTACTTGGTGTTCCTATACGTTCATTTTTTGTAGTAGCACGACGAATAGCAACGGCTAAAGACTTAAATGCAGCCTCTATAATATGATGCTTGTTTTTTCCTCTAATCTCAACAATATGTGCTGATATTCTCGCGTTTAAAACAAATGCACGAAAAAATTCTTCTACAAGTTCTGTGTCAAAGTTTCCTACTTTACCAGTAGGAGAGAGGTCAAATACTAAAAAAGGACGATTACTAAGATCTAAATCGCAAGATACACAAGCCTCATCCATTACAATATTAGCACTTCCAAAACGCTCCATACCTTTAACGGGGTAAATAGCCTCCGCTAGTAAAGAACCAAGAACAATACCGATATCTTCTACACTGTGGTGATCATCTATATGTGTATCACCATTGCAACTAATAGAAATGTCCATAAGGGAGTGCTTAGTAAAACTCTCAAGCATATGGTCTAAAAAACCAACACCGGTATGCATATCTGCTTTTCCTGTACCATTTAAGTCTAAACTTACTGTTATGTCTGTCTCTTTTGTTGTTCTTGTTTTGCTAATCATTTTTAGTCCTCTCTTATTATAAATGCTTTATTGAAAATACTACTTTTTTTGTAGTCACGAGCTTCTTGCTCACTCTTAAAACCAGTCAATACTACTTTAAACATACGTCCATTTGGTGTTTCAACATCTTTTATAATAGTTGAATAACCGTCTGTCTTGTCATATTTTTCTTGAGTAGATAAAGCCCCACCTATCTTAGAAAAAGATGCAATTTGTAGTGCAAAGTTACCAATAGACTTTTTCTGTGGTGCTTTTCTCATCTCTTTTTTTGTAGGAATTTTCTTTTTACCCTTTGTCTCGAAGCCTAATATTTCCAAAGTTACAGGTGCTGTTCCTTGTCCTACCATATCTATCTCATGTGCCGCTTTATTTGAAAGGTCTATGATTCTCGTAGCAACAAATGGACCTCTATCATTGATGCGGACTACTGTGGTCTTTCCATTTCTTCTATTTGTTACTTTAACTATGGTATTCATTGGTAGCGTTTTATGTGCAGCTGTCATACCATACATGTTATAAGTTTCACCATTAGATGTTAGCTTACCATGAAAGTCAGGACCATACCACGAAGCATTTCCTTTAAACCTATCTCCAACACTAACAACTGTTGGATAGTACTTAATACCTCTTATGGTATAAGGTCTCATTGTAGGATGAGAATAGTTCTTTTTATCCATAGTTCTATTATGTGCATGTTTATTCGAAGAGTAAGTTTTAGAATTTGAATTTGTCGAATAACGATAAGCACCTTTGCCTCTAGTACTACAAGCACTCATACTTAAAACAAAAGTTATTAACACAACTACATAAAGCTTATTCATATATCTTTAACCTCTCACCTACTTTAATAAGTGAACCTTTAATATGATTTTGTGACTTAATATTTCTAACACTAACCTTATGAGCACGAGATATTGATTCTAATGAATCTCCGCGTTTAACCATGTAATAGTTTCTAGTATTGAGTTTTTTTGTATGATTTGATTTTGCTATTGGGATTATAAGTTTTTGTTTGAGTCTTAGATTGTTATTTTTAAGATGGTTAAAGTCTTTAATAACTCTGTATGAAACACCATATTTCTTCCCTATATAAGAGAGGTTTGCATAGGGGCTTTGTAATACTTACGTTTAAAGTCTGCTAATTTAATATAGGGAATATAAACATCATAACTCTTTGCATACGGAGGTACAAAGTCATACTTCAAGTGTCTGTTTAAATTTTTCAAATCTTTTAAGGGCATTTCTATAAGTTTTGCTAAACGCTTTAAAGACTCGCCACTTGATATTTGAACTGTTGAGATAGAGTAAGCATTAGCACGATTGAGTAAATGCTCATATTCGCTAGAAAGAAGGTGTTGCTCGTCTGTGCCGATAAGCGCTAGTGCAACAATTTTTCTAATATAGTTACGACTCTCTCGTGGGATGTATTTTTTCTTAGCATTAAGGAGAACAGAAAGTTTATCTGTACCAGCTCTTTTTATCGCATGGTTGAGTCTTCCGCCACCACAATTGTAAGCAATAGCAGCTAAGTACCACTTACCAAAACGCTTATGTAAAGATGAGAGATATTTTGCAGCAGCCTCGGTAGACTTGATAAGGTCACGTCGCTCATCCACATATTCATCTATGTTAAGGTTGTAAACACGACCTGTACGAGGCATAAACTGCCATAGTCCTGCGGCTCTTTTGTTTGAGTAAGCTCGCGTTTTAAAGTTTGACTCAGCCATAGCAAGATAGAGAAACTCTTGGGGAACATCGTATTTTGTGAGTGTATTTTTAATGGCAGGTATAAAGATATATGCATTATCCATAGCTCTGAAAAAATGTTTACTTTTTTTAATAGAACTATTTTTTGTGCGCATGTCATTCATGATAGGATCATACAAAAAAGATGGTTCTATGTCAAAAGAGTCTAGAAGTGCTAACTCTTTGTTAAAGTTAGACACATAGCTCAGATTTGCAAAAAGAAACAAAGGGAAAAGAAGTGTTAAAAAATATTTATACATACATAACTTTTATTTTAATTTAATAGATTTTATCTAAATTATTATTAACCTATTATATAAGTACTTAAATAGAGAAGAGTTTTTTTGCATTTTGAGTAGTTAAATTTTCTATATTTTCTAAAGGTATTTCTAAAAGTTCAGACATCTTTTTGGCTACAAAAGTGGTATATAAAGGCTCATTTCTCTCACCACGGTGGGGCATAGGAGTAAGATATGGTCCATCGGTCTCTATGATAAGTTTTTCTGTAGGAATCTTAGGTAAAACATTTACAAGTTTTTTGGCATTTTTAAATGTCAAAACACCACCTATACCAAAGTAAAAACCTTCATTTGCCAAACTCAAAAGCTCTTCATCTGCATTAAAGCAGTGCAAAACACCCCCAACTTCACCCGCATTTGCCTCAAGCATTAACTCTTTTGAGTCACGCGAAGCATCTCGAACATGAACTACAAGTGGCTTTTTGTACTTTTTTGCAACTTCAATTTGTGCACGAAAAACTCTTTTTTGTTCTTCTTTCTCAGCAAAAATTTCTTCTTCAGAACCTTCAAGTCTAAAGTAGTCAAGTCCACACTCACCGATGGCAACACACTTCTCGTGCCCTACATACTTCTCAAAATCAAGAGCATCAAAACCAGCTTTATCGTAAGGGTGCACACCAACAGAAAAATAAACATCATCATATGTCTCGGCAATACTCACAGCCTTATCAAGTGTAGCAGTATCAGCACCAGGGATGATAAACCGCTCTACTCCACCCTCTCTCGCACGTTCAAGTACCTCTTGTAAGTCTTCATCGTAGCGATTGTCATCTAAGTGTATATGTGTATCTATTATCATTTATGTGCCTCAAGTAACTCACGAGCAAACTTTTTAGCTTCGTTAGAGATGTTTTCGCCACTAATAATTCGGGCTATTTCATCTACTCTCTCATCAAAGTTTAACTCTTTTGTTTTTGAAATAGTACCATCTTTATAGACTAAAAAGTGCTGATTTCCCATAGAAGTCAGTTGTGGCTGATGTGATATGACAAATATCTGAAAATGAGCCGAGAGTTTACGAAGTACTTTTGCCACAGACATAGACTCTTCACCACTGAGGTTTGCATCTATCTCATCGAGCATTAAAACACCACCATTTTTACTCATAAACTCAGACTTAAGAGCTAGTATAGCTAAACGCAGGCGGTTAAACTCCCCCGTACTTATCTTTGTTAAAGCTGTATCGTTTAGTTTTACACTTAAATGGTCGCACCCAGAGAGTGAGTACTCTTCTTTTTCTAAAGTGATAGATGCCTCACGAAGATAGAGGTCTTTTAGGTAAGCATTCAAAGCTTTTGTGAAGTGTGACAACTCTTTTTCTCTGAGGTCACTTAGTTGTGCCCCTAAACTCTCTACAAGTTCACTTAAGATGTTATACCTGTCAGTCAAGTCACTCTTGGCTATTTCAATGTTCTCATACTTCGCAAGTTCTAGCTTTTTCTGTTCTTTGTAGTTTATAGCCTCTGAAACACTTCCATACCTGCGTTTGAGTCCGCTTATCTCTTCTATACGGTTAAGTACCTCTTCTATATCAACATCTTCAAGTGCAGAAAATCGTTCAGTTGCAGAATCAAAATGTGCTCGGAGTTCGTTCATAGCATCATCAAAAAAAGCGCTATCAACACCAAGTGAATCAAGTGCAGAAGTAGCAAGGTGCTCATGAGAAAAGATCTCCTGTGCAGATTCTAATGACTCCAGAACCTTCTCTTTACGAGAAAGTTCTTTTTTAACAAGAGACAACTCTTCATCTTCTCCCTCACTAGGATTAATGTCTTCTATCTTTTTTATCTCAAACGCAGCGAACTCTTTTAGTTCTACTATTTTTCTCTCCTCTTCTTCTATCTTGAGTAATTCTTTTTTAACTTCAGAGTATTCAATGAAACTTTTTTTGTACTTCTCTTTGAGTGTTACTATCTTTTTGCTCTTTGAAGCGATGCGGTCATCCAAAATACTAAGTAGGTTTTCATTTTCAAAGTCACTAAAGTCTTTAAGACTCAGATGACGGAGATAACCCGATGCAACAGATCCAATAGCCTTGCGAGATAAACTTTGGTTGTTAACAAAGTAGCGAGAGTTTCCTTTTTTGATGTGTTTAAAAACATTTATATCGTCATTTTCTATGCCAGAGTCTTCTTCGTTGATGTCCCAAGTAACACTAGACTCACATAAAGCAGCATCACAAGTAGCTGCTCCTAAAGATGAAAGTATGGACTCCATAAGTATAGACTTTCCACTCCCGCTAGGACCAGTAAAAACAACTAACCCAGTATCTAAGTTAAGTTCAGTCTCTTTAAAACTAAGGTAGTCTTTTAAGTAAAATCTCTCTATCATTTTGTTTCCTTTTTAGAAGTCTAGTGGACTCATTAATGTTGCTTTATTCATTTCGCTTACCACATGGGTGTAAATCATAGTTGTCTCGACAGATTTATGCCCTAAAAGCTCTTGAATACTTCTTAAATCAATTCCTGCTTGAAGTAAGTGAGTCGCATAAGAGTGTCTAAATATATGTGAGGTTACTCGTTTGTTTAGATTGGCTTTTAAAGCAGCTACTTTTATATTTCGTCCTAAAGTTTTAGGGTGAATATGATGTCTTCTCATTGTATCACTTCTAGGGTCTTTTGAAATTTTTGTCATTGGAAAGAGATATTGCCATTTTGTTTCAAACTTTGCTTTTGGAGATTTCTTCTCGTATGAAAAAGGTAGAAATACAGAACCATACCCATTAGATATGTCTTTTTGGTGTAATAGACTTATGTCTTCTATCTGAATTTCTAATTTTTGTTTTAATTTTATGGGTAAAGGGATAGTTCTATCTTTTAAAGATTTAGAATCCCAAATATATATCTTGTTGAAACCTAAGTCTATGTCTTTTATTCTTAAATTTAATACTTCGCTCATCCTCAATCCACATCCATACATAAGCATGGTTACTAAGTTGTAAATTCCCTTGAGATTCTCCAAAACTTTATAAACCTCTTCTTTTGTTAAAACTACTGGAATATGCTTTCTTTCTTGCGCTCTTAATGCTTGAATATTCCACTCACTCATATCAACACCTAAAACTTCTTTGTATAAAAAAAGTATGGCAGAAAATGCTTGGTTTTGAGTTGTAGGTGCTACTTTACTTTTTACAGCTAACGATGTTAAGAACTCTTCTATCTCTCTTTTTTCCATTTCAATTGGGTGCTTTTTATTATGAAAAAATATATACTGCTTTATCCAATGCACATATGTCTTTTCAGTTGAATAGCTATAGTGCTTAAAGCGAATTTTGTCACGAACTATGTCTAATAATTTCTTTTTAACTTCCATAAGATGCTCCACGTTTAAGCTTATTTATGTTCTTTTAATGGATTTACAGCAAATAATGCTCATAAATGCTCCAATAAGGGCAATTATATTTTTAAAAGCACACTTTTTCTTTAAGGATAATAATACAAAAACTAAAAATATGTTAAAAATATGGCAAATTGCCATACAATTTGATGTATTTAAGCTTTTTTCTGTTTTAGAAGGGACATTTTTGTGTTCCTCTAAAAGTGTTATTTAAAGTTATAGTCACTATAATGGGAATGAATAAATAGTTATACTCAGTGTATTGATAATAAAAAAGGATATTTATATGGACATACAAAATATTTACATCTTTCTCTTTGATGGATTTTCTGATTGGGAAATTTCATATTT
>JALSMC010000199.1 GCA_026987995.1 Sulfurimonas sp.
TGAAGCTGTTTCAAATAATGCATCTATTTTTCCTTTCTATGTGATTATGCTAGTATATATGTTATAGGAAGAAAAGTGAAGAGATTAAATGAACAATAACTAGTACTATTTGAACACTTGTTTTAAAAACTCACTAGGAGATATGCCTTCATGTTTTTTGAAAAATCGTGAAAAATAAGAGGGGTTTTCAAAACCTAATTCATCTGAGACAGTATGAATGGTTTTTGTTTGTGAGATAATCTCTCGTTTTGCTTCAAGCAGTAGTCGCCTATGGATAAGTTGAGTAATGGTTTGACCAGAAAGTTCTCTTGCAATTTCATTGAGGCGTTTGGCAGATAAGTCCATTTTTCGTGCATAAAAATCTACATGACGTTCTTCTTTATAATATTTTTCTATAAGTTTACGAACATCTACCAATCGCTGACAGTTAAAGTCTAAGGTTTCATGCTTGTCTAATTTAAGTGCAGACATGTAGTGTAAGAGGCTCTCAAGCAGTGAGCGAAGTAGGGCATAATTGGAAGTTTTCTTGAGATATTCTTGTTCTAATATGGGCATAGTAGGGAATATCGTTGAAAATGCGTTCGGTTCAAAGTCAATGTAAGGTTCAGTATCTAAAGGATCAAATAGTTTAAGCAGTTCCCTCTCTAAGGCTTTGTTTCCATTGAGGATAAAGTCCTCATTAAAAGTCACTAAAAAACCTTTGTACTCTTTGTTGTATGTTTTGATATTCCATGCATGGGCTTGTCCAGGAGCGATAAAGTAGATACGACCTGCTTGTAGTGGGTAGGTAATAAAGTCTATATTGTGAGAGTAGTCACCCTCAACACATGCGGTGATGATGACAAGTTCATAATACTTATGCCGATGGGTAGGAAAGTACTTAGAGACATGCTTCTCTTCAAGCCGAGAAACCCTTACTTGGTCATTTTCAAGGATTTTGAAGTGTGGTATGGTCTGATTCATGCTGTTTTCATATGCTCCCAAAATGATTGCCTCGAAATATCTTCTTTCACTTCTTCTACCAATATAGGCGTAAAAGTATCAAAATAATGGTCATATACTGTTATTCTCTCGTGCTGTAATGGTATGGCACAAAAACATCTTTCGTACCAAGTGACTAAGCCTGTATCTGTTATTTTAGCACGCTTCATTGAAGCTAACATCTCTTTACCATCTGGATCTTGTGAAGCTATGCTTCCATCGGTAAGCTTGATATAAAACTCTTTTATCTTTGCTGTATTAATGGTTGCAGTAATTTTGTATAACATAGCATATCCTTTGGTTTACTATATCAAATTTTTTTGTTATTGACTAACACTATTTGCTGATATTATATAAATATATGCCATAAGAAATAGATGTGGTGATTTTGAATGATGAGAGTTGTGTGTTGGTTAGGAAGTTTGTAGGAGCAACTTTTTTTCTACCAAAGATAGTAGGCGTAGAGTTACATGAAGCATTGGAAAGAACGCATTATATTAGATTAAGCTAATTTTAGTAAACTTACATACTATATATTTATTTACTAAAGGCTTGTAATGAATTTTTGGATTGGAGTTGCTTCAAAGGAGCATGTGAAAATAGGTCAAGATGGGGGTTTTTCTCAATTGTGTCATGGTAAGGAACAACCACTAAAAAAAATGAAAAAAGATGATTGGATAATTTATTATTCATCAAAAATAAAAATGCAAGATAAGATACCTTATCAAAAGTTTACCGCGATTGGAAA
>JALSMC010000200.1 GCA_026987995.1 Sulfurimonas sp.
ATAGATGAGTACTTTTTAAACAAGGATAGACTAATTCGCTTTATAGGTATAAACTCAAATGTTGATGTAGGATATATAGAAACACTTATAAAAAATAATGAAAAGGTAGACATAAATTACCTTTATGAAAATAGACTGATGGGTGAGAGAGGTCGGCTAATATGCAGTTGTGAGCATGTTTATCATCGAGATTTAGTAGATATTGTTATGCAAACGGGTATTAGTTCCTTTAGCGAACTTGCAAACTTTAGTAGAGCAGGTAGAGTGTGTGGCAGATGTAAGGTGATGGTGCAAGATGTAATACAAGAGTCACAAAAGCTGATAGACCCAAATATACCAAGAAAAACAGTAGAAGATATAAAAAGAGAAAAAGAGATAGCAAAGGTTCAAAAACGCATAGATAAGTTTAATGCTTTAAATCCAAAAAATGAACTCAGTGCTGATAACCTAGATGCCGCTTTGGACTCTTTGGATATAGCAAAAAGTGAAGTAAATAGTTGGATTTCAATGGTGACAGCAAATATGCAACTGCACCCAAGCTTTGAAACAGTAGTAGATAAGAGTGTTAAAGCATTAAACAGAGTACCTATTATATGGCTAGAGCTTGCAGATTGTAGTGGAAATTCTGAAGCCTTTATCAAGTCTGCTAATCCTTCTATTGAAGATTTGATATTAATGGTTCTTATTTAAAAGAGGGGACTCATTAGATTTTAGAGTTATAAAACACATCTTAAAAAGTATGTTATAATAGGGGAAAAAACAATAGTAGCATGGGGTGGATATGGCAAGAGTATCAAAAGAAGAGCGAAAGAGTGGGATTATATCAGCTGCATTAAAGCTTTTTTCTCAAAAAGGGTTTTATGTAACAACTATTCCTGATATCGCTGAAAAAGTTGGCATGAGTGTTGGAAACTTTTATAATTATTTTACTTCTAAAGACCTACTTGCTAAAGAACTCGTTCTTTATATATCTCAATATCTTGGAGATAAGATTCGTGCTATAAATGAGAGTGATGACTCCAGCGAAATTAAAATCCAAAAAATAGTCACGATGTACTTTGATATGGCAACTGAAAAACCAGAGATGATAGAATATTTTTTACGTGTATATCTTTCTAATCGTGAAGTATTTGGTGAAGGCTGTGAAGGTATGACCTGCGTTTCGCCTTTTATCACAGAGATGATGATATTTTTTAGTGATGGTGTTGAGTCTGGTGAGTTACATAACCAAGACTTTTTTAGTGCTTTTGGGCTTTTTATGGGCTATCTTGGTGGTATGGTTTTTCTCTTTGGAGAGAAAATACTACCTGACCCACTAGAAGAGTATAAAGAGTCTATCTCTTTAAATATTTACAATGCACTCAAAACAAGATAAAAAACTAAAACTTCTTTGGTTTCAGGGTGTCACCTGCAATGGTAACACTCATTCCTTTTTAAACCTCCCTAATATCGAACAACTTCTTGAGAACTTTGAAATTCTTTATCATCCTATTTTACCATCTATATATTCATTAGAAGAGATACTTAAACTTGAAGAGAATTGTGACCTATTTCTCTTTGAAGGAACTTATGACCCTTTGATGCAGCATAATGGTGTGGAGTTGTCAAAAATTGTTGATTATTACACTAAGCATGCTACTCATGTCATTAGTGTTGGAACTTGTGCTAGTTTTGGTGGTATGTTCAAAGCAACAGCTCCAGAGAGAAATAGCGGACTCATCTTTAATGAAGAGGAGAGTTTTGGACCACTACTTGAACAAAAACAAAAAGTGATAAACCTTTCAGGATGTCCTGTACATCCAGAGTGGCTAAGTTATACACTAAGTATGATAGTCTCAGACAAAGAGGTAGAAGTAGATGAACTTCATCGTCCCATAGAGCTCTATAGTAACTTAGCACATCATGGTTGTACTCGAAATGAGTATTTTGAGTGGAAAGTTGATGTAGATAATTTTGGAGAAAAAGAGGGCTGTCTTTTTTACAAACAGGGCTGTCGTGCACCGATGACTCATGCCTCATGTAACAAAATACTTTGGAATGAAGTAAGCTCTAAAACGCGAGTAGGAACTCCATGCTTTGGTTGTACTGAACCTGATTTCCCTCGAACAGATATGTTTAGCACTAAAACAAATATGTCTATTCCTCAAGATACACCTCTTGGTGTACCAAAACGCAGTTACTTAACACTTACAGGTATTGCGAAGACTTTTCATATAAAAAGATTAGAAGGAAAACTCATTGATTACAAAACAACTCGTTGATAAGATAGAAGGTGAGGCTTCTCTTTACTTTGAACTAGAAGATGAGAAAGTAAGTTTTGCTACTGTAAGCTTCCCTCATACTCGTGGGATGGAGCTGATGCTAGAAGGTAAAAATGCTCTTGATGCTTTAGTCATAACCCCACGAGTCTGTGGTATTTGTGGACATGCACATCTAATGGCTACTGTTAGAGCTATAGAAGATGCTTATAAAAATGCAGGATATGAGATACACTTGAGTGAAAAAGTAGAACTGCTTCGAGAGTTCACTCTAGTTATGGAAATGGTACAAAATCACTTTAAGTGGATGTACTTAACTATTATCCCTGCATTATCAAAACTAACAAATAGTTCCCAAGAACTTACACCACTTAAAGGTGCATTTGCTGCAAGTATCGCTACAAAAGCAATTGCTACCTTTGCAGGACAATGGCCCCACTCTTCATATATGATTCCAGGTGGAGTTACAGCTGATCCTACAAATATAGATATTTTAAAAGCACAGAGTTATTTAAGTGAGCTGAAAACTTTTTTTGAAAAAGAGTCTTTAGGAGTTTCGCTAGAAGACTTTTTAGCTTTTGATTCTTGTAATGATTTTACTAAACTCTCCAGTGATGTTGGAGCACTCAATGAAGCTTTGTTAAAAACAGATATGCATATAAAAGGTTTCGCGGATGATACTTTTATTGTTTTAGGTGAACATACATTTACTGAGGTTACAAAGCTAAAACATACACGTCATATTGGAGTACAACACAAATATGTGAGTACTGAGCCCTCTTACTCTCCACATGAAAAAACATATGCGAAGAATGCTCTGTATAAAGATGCTTATTATGAAACAGGTCCATTAGCTCGTTCCCTCTCAAATAATTTTGCTATTATCAAAAATATACATAGGCGTTATAAAGATAGTGCTTACTCTCGTGTCATGGCAAGAGTGTTTGAACTTGCGTCACTTATACAACATGCTTCTTCTTTGCTGAAAAAACTTGATATAGCGGACACATCTTTTACAAAATCAGTAGATATATCTAAGATAAATGCTAGAGGAGTTGGTGTTGTTGAAGCACCGCGAGGACCGCTGATGCATACTATAGATATAGAAAATGGAGTGATTAAAAAATATAGTATCATCACTCCAACTCAGTGGAATATAGGAAGTTCTCATAAAGAAAAACCAACTCCTGCACAAAGAGCCATGATAGGACTCACAAAAGAAGAAGCTAACTTTGTTTTTCGTACTTTTGATGTCTGCTCAGTTTGTACTACTCACTAAGTGTAACTGATAGGGTAGTTATTAGACTTAATTATTTTCTAGTTTAACTTCTTCAGCATAACGAGCTTCTAACTCCTCTAATCTTTCCATCCTCTTATAGTGTGCAATATTTAAATGAACAAAGTTCACAGCTATACCAATTACAATTGGCCATGATAGGTACCAAAGTATACTTCCTAAAAATTCCATTATATTCTCCTAAAATTATTAATAATGATGTGAATCATTTTGTATCTCTTCAACTGTTAACTTCGTTTTATCCATTGACTTCCATACAACAATTATATAAGCCAATACTATTGGTACTAAGAGTGATACAACTGCCATAACACTAAGTGAATAATAGCTTCCAGAACTATTTTCTATACTTAATGAACTCTGCATGTCAGAAAGCGATGGATAAAATATAGAGTTGTCAATTCCTAAAATAAAGAGTAAAAAAGTAACAGTTATTACAGTACCTGTTCCTGTAAGAAATATAGCTTTTGAAGAAGACTCAAAAACTGCAGTATATACTCCAAATAGTAGTGCTAAAACACCAGATGTAAATCCAATCAGAGAAAGAGTGGAGTTTAAAAATATGTGCAAGAACTTATTTGGCTCTATACTTACAACTTTTGAACTCTCATCATATACATAACCATCTTGAAGTAAAATTGTTGCAAGTATATATAAAAAAAGTACTAAAAATATAGTAAAGTTTTTCTTCACAACACTTTGAACTCTTGAATGAATGGCTTCATTATCAAGCGAGTTATAAAAGTATAAAGCACCTTGAACACGAGCTAAAAATACAAGCATCAGTCCAAATGCAAGGTTAAAAGGACTCAGTAGTGCTTCTAAACCATAACTATCTTGTGTCCATTTTGAGAAGTTATACTCATTAACTGTAAAGTTCCCACCACTAAAGAGTGTCCCAAGAGCAACACCGATAAGAAAAATTCCCAATGAACCATTAATATACAAAAGAGTTTCATAAAATCTTGTACCATATACATTGTCAGGTTTTTTTCTATACTCATATGCTACAGCTTGAATAATAAAACAAAAAAGTATTGTCATCCAAACATAATAGGCTCCACCAAAACTTACTGCATAAAAAAGAGGAAATGCTGCAAAAAGTGCACCACCAAACATAACGAGTGATGTAAATGTAAGTTCCCATTTTCTTCCTAATGAGTTCACAAGTAAATCTCTCTCTTCTTCATTTTTAGCTAATGTATAAAGGAGAGTTTGTCCACCTTGTATAAAAGTCATAAAAACAAAAAATGCCCCTATTAGACTTACTAAAAACCACCAGTAAACCTGTAAACCATATAATGTAATTTCCATTTAGTGCTCCTCTGGACCTATTTTAATCTGTTTTAACATAATTTTTATTTCTGCTATTAGTAAACCTGTAAAAAGAACAGCAAATAGCCAAAATGTAATCATAACACTAGTTGCTGCAACATTTGATGCAGCCATTCCTACTGGTAGCATTCCTTGAATAGCCCAAGGTTGCCTTCCGACTTCTGCTACAATCCATCCAGCCTCTTGAGCTACATAGCCTAGAGGAAGAGTAAACATGGCTATATATAAGAACCATCGCTTTTGCTCTATAACATTTATCATAGTGAAATAAAGTGATATAAAGAAAATAAGCATAAATAGAGTTCCTAAACCAACCATAGTGTGAAAACTATAAAAAGATATGGCAACATTTGGTACAGCATCTTCAGGTTTTTCTAAATATCCATATCCCATGTATTGCTGATATGTTTCAAAAATTTTAAGAGATTCTGCCGTTTTTTCCGAATCTCCCTCTTTTTTATATTTTTTATAATCTTTTAGTGCTTGGAGTGCAATTTTTCCCTGTCTCATCATTTCTGTTACAGGCGTAAGGTCATGATTTTTATTTCCATAGAGTAAATCATCTATTCCAGGTACAAAAGCATTTACATCATGGTAGCCTAAAAAGGAAAGTGCTCCAGGAATCTCAAAACTAAAATGAAACGGATCTTTTCCATCAGCTATCTCTTTGGTATCATCTAGGAGACCAAATGCAATAATTCCAGCTCTTTTTTCACCTTCATATAGACCTTCCATCGCTGCAAGTTTCATCGGTTGGTTTTGTGCCACTTGGTGTGCGGACTCGTCTCCTGTGGCAAGTAAAAAAAGTGAGGCAGTTAGTCCAAATGTTGCTGCAACAACAATGCTTCTTCTAGCAAACTGTGTATCTCTTCTTTTTATGAGATACCATGAGCTAATCGCAACAACAAAGAGTGAAGCAAGTACATACCCACTTGTAACAGTATGTAAAAACTTACTCACTGCGTTTGGATTAAAAAGAACTGCCCAAAAATCAACCATTTCATTTCTTGCAGTGTCTGGGTTAAAGTGCATCCCTACTGGGTGTTGCATCCAACCATTAGCGACCAAAATCCAAAGAGCAGAGAGGTTTGAACCTAAAGCGACTAACCATGTAGATGTTAGGTGCATTCTTTTAGTGACTTTATCCCATCCAAAAAACATTACTGCAAAGAATGTAGACTCCATGAAAAATGCCATCAATCCTTCTATTGCAAGAGGTGCACCAAAAATATCACCAACAATCCAAGAGTAATTTGACCAGTTTGTCCCAAACTCAAACTCCATAATAATTCCAGTAGCCAAACCAATAGCAAAGTTAATAGCTAAAAGACCCATCCAAAATTTTGTGATAGTTTTCCATTTTTCATCACCACTACGTACATATATAGTTTCCATAATAGCAACTATAAATGTTAAACCTAATGTTAGTGGTACAAAAAGCCAATGATAGAGTGCTGTTAGTGCAAACTGTGCACGCGACCAATCTATAAGTAGTTCACTGTGTTCCATTTTTATTCCTTAGTTAAATGTTGTAAAACCGAAGTTGCTCTCTCTTCATCTGTTGTAAAATGTTCTTTGAGTTGATTTGGGAAGAAGAGTACTTTTATTATTGCAAACATTACGAAGAGTTTGATTAAAATAATAAACCATAACTGTTTTCCTACTTTCATATTTCTAAAACCATCATAGTAAAGATAAAAAGCTCGAGTAAATATATTTTTTGAATGATTATTCATTATGTAGTATAATACACTCTTTAACTAAAAATAATATAAAATTTTAAAATTAGCTACCTGTCTATTGAGTTCGAAAAATATATAAGAAAATTAATTTTTTAGATTTATTTAATAAACTTCTTATATTCAATTAACTTTAAGTTATTATAATATATTATGGTGAATAGTAATTCAAAATGAAGAAAAGGAAATGTGATGAGCATGGAAAACGAAGAATCTGTAAAGAAACTCTTTACAGCAGAAAGTGCGAAAGTGGATACGAATAAAGGTGATGCATATTATGAAGAGTTATATGCATCTTGTCAAGAGAGAATTGAAGACTTAAAAAAACTTGCACCTCTTAACAATAGAGTTGATTTTACAGAAAGTATAGAAGACCAAGGTTTAGGAAGAAGAGATTTCTTACAGTGGGCTTCTGCGACTACTGCGATGCTTATGCTTCCTGCTTCATTTACACCACTTGTAGCTGAGGCTGCAGTTCTTATGAACAGAGTGCCTGTTATCTGGGTTGAGCTTCAAGATTGTGCAGGTAACTCTGAAGCACTTCTTCGTTCAGATGGACCAAAAATTGATGAAATCATTTTAGATATTATCTCATTAGAGTTCCATGAAACACTTCAAGCCGCTTCTGGTCACCAAGCTGAAAAGCAGATGGATGAAGCTATGGAACACTTCAAAGGGAAGTATTTACTCTTTGTTGAAGGTGCGGTTCCACTAGGAATGAATGGTCAGTTTGGTACTATTGGTGCTAAAGGTGAAACATTTGTAGAACACTTACATCGTGCAGCTGAAGGTGCAGCAGCAGTTGTTGCTGTAGGTTCATGTGCTACTTTTGGTGGTATTCCAGCAGCTGCTCCAAACCCTACTGATGCAGTTGGTGTTATGGATGTTGTTAAAGGGAAGCCACTTATAAATATTCCTGCTTGTCCAGCAAATCCTTCAAACATGGTAGGAGTTATTCTTCACTATGTACTCACAGGAACTATTCCAGAACTCGATTCTCTTTTACGTCCAAAGTTTGCATTTGGATATAGAATCCATGATAACTGTGAAAGACGTGCACACTTTGATGCAGGTGAGTATGTTGAAGAGTGGGGTGACGAGGGTGCGAAAAATAACTTCTGTCTCTACAAAGTAGGATGTAAAGGTCCAATGACTTTTAATAACTGTTCTATTATTCGTTATAACGAAGGTGTGAACTGGCCTATTGGTGTTGGTCGTGGTTGTATAGGATGTTCTGAACCAGATTTCTGGGATAAGTATGCATATGAGCGCCCAATGGCAAATGCTAACATCAAAGCACCGACAGGTGGAGTAGAAAAAACAGTTGATGAGTTTGGTCTTGGGCTGTTAACAGTTGCAAGTATCGGTATAGGTATACATGCAGCTGCAAGTGCTATTGCAGGTAAAAGAGAAGATGGAGGAGAATACTAATGAGTAAAGTACACGGAAATGATGGCAACTTTCATCAGACAGATAAAAATGGAAACAAGCATATAATTGTTGACCCGATTACAAGAATCGAAGGTCACCTTAGAATTGAAGCGGTAATTGACAAGAACAATACGATTATAGATGCATGGAGTTCTTCTACAATGTTTAGAGGGATTGAAACTATTGTAAAAAATAGAGATCCTAGAGATGTTGGTTTAATGACTATGCGTATTTGTGGTGTTTGTACAGGTACACACTACCAGCGTTCAATTGAAGCAGTTGAAGATGCATTTAATGTAACTATTCCTAAAAATGCTCGTATTGTTCGTAACCTTATTCAAGGTTCACTTCAAGTTCATGATCACTTTGTTCACTTCTATCACTTACATGCGCTTGACTTTGTAGATATTATATCTGCAACAAAAGCAGATCCAAAAAAGACTGCTGCAGAAGCTATAAAATGGGCGAAAGCAGCTGGAACAACTCCATATATTTCAGGAGCTACAGACTTTAAAGCTATTCAAGATCGTATTGTTAAGTTTGCAAAAGAGGGTCGTTTAGGTATCTTTGGAAATGGATACTGGGGTAACAAGGGGTATAAACTTACTCCTGAGCAAAACCTTATTGGTGTGGCTCACTACCTTAAGGGACTTGATGTTCAAAGACGTATGTCAAAAATGCATGCACTCTTTGGTGGAAAGTCTCCACACCCTCAGTCAATTGTTGTTGGTGGTGTTACTTGTGTTCAAGATATTCAAAACCCAGCTCGTATTGCACTTTTTCAAGAGCTACTACGTGAAACTACAGACTTTGTTAAACGTGCTTATCTTCCAGATATCTATATGGCAGGAACAGCTTATGCAGCTGAAGCAACTGATGCATCACAATCTTTCCATGGTACTAACCATAAGGGAACATTAGGAAAAGGCATCGGTGGTTCTGGTGGAGGACTGTTGTCTTATATGTCTTATGGAGACTTTAGACTTGATGATACTGGTTTTTATAACTCAGCACTTTTCTTACCTTCAGGGGTAGTTCTGGATGGAGATATCACTCAGGTTCATGAACTTGATGAAGATAAGATTACAGAAGATGTAACACACTCATGGTTTGAAGGTACTGGTGCTCCTGAGCATCCTTACGTTGGAACAACTATTCCTGAGTATACTGGACTTGATAAAAAAGATGATGGGTATGCTTATCTTAAAACTGATGGAAAATATTCTTGGATTAAATCTCCACTATATGATGGCCGTAAGGTTGAAGTTGGACCACTTGCTCGTATGGTAATTGGATATGTTAAGGGTGATGAAACTATTACTAAGTATGTAGGAAACTTCCTTAAGCAGTCAGGTTTACCTCTAACGGTACTTTTCTCAACTGTTGGTAGAACAGCAGCACGTGCAATAGAGACTGAAATGATAGCTGATGCTATGCAAGATTGGGCAGCTGAACTTGCTTCAAACGCAGCACATGGAGATCTTAGTACTTGGACAGAGTTTGACTTTGATAAAGTAAGTAAAGACTGTAGAGGTAGAGGTATGGCAGAAGCACCAAGGGGTGCATTAGGTCACTGGATCGTTATCAAAGATGGTTTAGTTCAAAACTTTCAAGCAGTAGTTCCATCTACATGGAATGCAGGACCACGTGGACCAAATGGTGAGATTGGGGCTTATGAAGCATCTCTTATCGGTACTAAGGTGGCAAACCCTGAAGAACCATTAGAAATCATTCGAACTGTACATAGTTTTGACCCTTGTATCGCTTGTGCTGTGCATGTAATGGATACAAATGGCAAGGAGTTAGCTGTATACAAAGTTGACCCTACTTGTGCATTTTAAAAGGAGGACACTATGAAAGCTAAACCAGGATATAGACAGGTAAAGCGTAGAACTGGTGCTCTGAGAATTATTCACTGGACAAATGTTATAGGAATGATTGCAGCAATAATTACGGGTTTATATATTGCGGATCCGTATTATCAAGCATTTATTGCTGATTCTGCTGTAGACAAATATGTTATGGCATGGAATCGTTGGATACACTTTATGTTTGCTATTATTTTTGATGTAACATCTATAGTAGTAGTTTATTTGACATTCTTTTCTCGTGTTGAGCGTCCATGGACAAAGGTTATTCCAAATAAAAAGAATTTTATAGAGTTTTTTGAAGTACTTTTAAACTTATTAACATTAAATACACGTAAAAAGTTTAATTCAGAACATAACGATAGTTTTAATATTGCTTATTTCTTTCTATTTCATATTCTTATGATTTGGATGCTACTTACAGGTTTACAAATGTATGTACATGGTTTAGGTTCTGGGCTAAGTAGTATTGGTAATTGGTGGCCTTGGATGTTACACCTTGTGACTGACTGGACTCTTCCTGTTTCTTCATGGATGGCTGGTTCAACAGCAACGGGTAGTAATATTATGGATGTACGTATTGCACATCATACGACTATGTGGTTACTTATTACATGGGTAGTATTTCATATCTATTACCAATTTTGGAGAACTATTTTCTGGAAAGAGGGTGATATATCTATCATTGTTGGTGGTAGTAAATATGTGAAAATTGAAGACGGAGAAAACAAGTAAGTGGCATATGAAAAAGTAGCACTCATTGGTATAGGAAATATTATGTTTCATGATGAGGGCTTAGGTGCCTATCTTGTAAAATATATCGAAGAAAACTATGAAACACACCCTAAACTCACTATAGTTGAGGGTGGGACTTTAGGGTTTACACTGATGACATACTATCAAGAGTATGACAAGATTATAGTTGTTGGTACAGGATCTAAGAGAGGTCCTGTCGGCACTATAAGTAGTGAAAATGCAGAAGAAGTTATGGCAAATGAAGATGCCACACGAAAAACTGCTAACGAAGTTGAAATAACGATGATGATAGAGATATGTTCTTTTCATGAAGATATGGGAGAAGTACAACTTATCACTATGGTTCCTCACGATATCATAGATGTGAAAAATGCTATGACACCTGAAGCTTTAGCATGTATGCCAAAACTTGTAGATGAAACACTCAAAGAGTTAGAAAATTCTGATATTATACTTAAGAGAAAAAATGAAGATGAAGTAAGCTTTGATAGCATCATTAAAGCATATGCAAATCCTAAAATTTCAGACTTTACAGATATGTCTCAATTTGCTTAGTATACAGCTCAAGAATTTTATTTAGCTGTTTAATAAACAAGAATTTAAAACCAGGAAAATAGATGTATTTTATTTTTGAGCTAGAATTTAGCTCTAACAAAAACTATATAGCAAATTTAATTCGTGCATATGCACAAAAAGAAGAGATTGAAGCAGAAATACTTCAAACGCAAGACAAAATAGTAATGATTTTTAATCAAGATGATGAAAAACTAGAGAGTTTTTTACTCAATATGGAAAGTATGCTTCCTGCATCACTTTTTCTAGGGGAAGGGAAACACTACTTTAGTGATGAAAAACCCTCTTTAAATGTAATAACAGATGCAAACTTACCTGTAAATATTGCCCCTTGTCCTACTTGTCAAAAAGAGATGTTTGATGTAAGTACACGTCGTTTTTATTACCCTTTTACATCTTGTAATAGTTGTGGGTCACAACACTCTTTTTTAACAAAGTACCCATATACTCGTTCAAATACCACAATGAAATTTTTAGTACCATGTAGTGAGTGTGAAGAGGAGAGAAAGCAAAACTCACTCCGTAAGGACTATGCACTTATATCATGTATAGAGTGTGGTATTGGACTTCGAATGTTAAGTAGAGAAAACGAATATATGGCTCTTAACAAGGGAGATTATCGTCAGCTTTTTAAAGCTAGTGCCGGTGCAATTAGCTCAGGAAAAACAGTGTTAATGAAAACAATGCACGGATACAGAAAGTTTTTTTATCCAAATAGAGACTTAGATGCAATAAAGAAGATAAAGTTTACAGATGCAAAACAGGAGCTTAATTTAGCCAAAGCACCATATAACCTCAATAAACTTAGTGAAGAAAAAGTGGGACTCTCAACTCTACTCATGGCAAATGCAGCTAGTTTTAATGAGCACTTGATGCTTGTAGAACAAGAGTTCAATGCCCTCTTAAGTATAGAGAGACCACTTCTGCGTGTAGCTACTAAGAGTGATGCGATGAAAAGACTATATGGCTCTTCTGCCTTGGTAAAGTACCCCGATGATGGTATGACTATGTTACTTGCTGCCGAGGCGGTGAAACATGGCTTAGAATATTTGGCATATATAGAGTGTGATAGTAATGAAGAAGCAGACTTCTTAGTAGACTTTGATG
>JALSMC010000201.1 GCA_026987995.1 Sulfurimonas sp.
AAGACTCAACACCAAACTTTACAATACCATGCTCTTTTATGACTGGATTTGGTTTTAGTTTAAGGTTTGGCGAGTCTGTATGAGCCCCTACCATCAAGTAGTTTTTATCTTTTTTGGGATAAGTAAACGCGATAACACTAGAGTCGTTGCGTGTTACAAAGTACTTCTGCCCTGCTTCGAGTTCCCATTTCTCCACTTCATCAAGTTTAGTAAACCCAGCGTTTGCAAACATCGCTGACATATTTTGTGTCGCATGAAAAGGAGTTGGAGAAGCATCTAAAAAGCCCAAAAATCCTTCATTAAAATCTTGTTTGTTCATTTATATCCTTTGTGAAGCTTTTTTATACACTTCCATCTCATCACGTTTACCAAGGGCTACAACTTCGATGATTATTTTTTCTTCTACTATTTTATAGACTATTCGTATTTGTTTATTATCAGCATACATTTTTCTAAAACCTGATAAATCATAGCCATTTTTATTTCCTAAAAGTTTTCCGAGTTCTGGGGATTTAACAATCTTTTGAAACTGTTTTAGAATCAATTTTTTTTGAGTGTGCGAAAAAACTTTTAAATCATCTTCAATTTTTGGATGAAATATAATGCTATAATTCATCTAAATCCATTCCAAGACTCTTTACTACATCATCAAAACTTATATACTCAGACTGTGGAGTTTTCTCTCTCTCCTTCACAACATTATAAATCTCCATATGCTCCATAAAGTCCAGAGCTTCTTGCATACGTTCATACTCTTCTATGGGCAATACAACAGCCTCAAGTTTATTGTTCTTAGAGATAGCAAATCGCTCTTTTGTGTGGTTTATCAAATCATTTAAAACAGAAGAGAAACTTCTTGCTACTTCACTTGCCGATATTATCTCATCTCTTGCATAAGTTATCATCACTATTCCTTGTAATATTTTACATACTATTTTATGTATTATATCACATAAAGTATAAATTATGCCCCTAAAACATTTATATCAGAATTACCTTCTAATGCAGCTAATATTTTAGAGTCCACATGTATAGCAGAGTCTATCACTACATTGTGCAGTTTTGAGACTATAGTTATACTTAGCGGACGGTTTCCTCTGTTTTGGTTTATTAGACCATAGAGCATATCTAGCACATTTGGATTTGCATCGAGTCGTACTGAGAGGTTAATAGGTACAGGGGGTGCTTCTTGTATCTCTTTTTTCACCTTTTTAGTCTCGCGTTTAGCATCTTTGAGTGTCATAATCTTACTTATACTTATACGAGGTCCAAAGTCAGTTATGGTGATGCGACCCTTAAAAGCGATGGGCTCTTCTTGATTCATCTGATCTAACTTTTCTAGTTTATCTGAGAAGAGCATTATCTCTATATTTCCATGAAAGTCCATCAAGTTTACTATACCAAACTGATTTCCTTTTTTGCTCATTTTAATAACCACATCTTCGACTTTACCAATGAAGATTGCTTGTGAACCATCTTTTACACTGTCAAGTTCTGAAGAGAGCGTATAGTTTAACTCACTCATCTCTTCTCGGAAGTTATCCATAGGATGCCCTGAAACATAAAAACCTAAAGTATCTTTTTCAAACTCTAAAATCTCTTTGAGTTCATACTCCTCTGAGTTTTTCAGATGTAACTCAACCGTAGTTATCTCTTCATCATCTCCAAAAAGACTCCCTACTGCATTTTTCTTTGCTTCACTTGCTTTTTTAGCGGTATCTA
>JALSMC010000202.1 GCA_026987995.1 Sulfurimonas sp.
AGATTACCGTGACCCAGTTCACGGCGTTTTGTTCCCATAACAGGAGAAGCTTCACCTACTGAAAAACCTGGAAAGTTGTAATGCACCATAAAATTTTCATTTTGAGTACCACTATCTGTTAAAGATTCAAACATCTGTGCATCTTTTGGTCCACCCATAGTAAGCACAACAAGTGCCTGCGTTTGACCACGAGTAAAGAGGCATGAAGAGTGTGCATTTGGAAGAACATTTGTATCTATACTTATAGGTCTAACTTCTGTCAAAGCACGACCATCTGCACGAATATTTTCATTTAAAATCTGTGCACGAACTTCTTCTTTTTTAACCTTATCTATTGCATCTTTAAGTTCTACTTCTAACTCTACTGTAGCCCATTCTCCTTTTAACACAAGAATCTTTTTACGAAGAGTACGAAGTGCTGTTGAACGCTCAGACTTTGCCATCTGATTCATTGCATCTTTGATGTCTGTCATATGAGTATCTCTTACATAAGTCATCATCTCTTCATTTGACACATGTGCTTTAAGATCAAGTTCTGCTACTTCTTTTTGAGAGCTTTTAAATGCTTCTTCATATTTACTATTTGCAGTAAAAAGTTCTGCTTGAGTTTTTTCAAACACTTCTATAAGTTCATCTTCACTCATCGCATTTGATACATGAGAACTTATAACAGCACCACTCATTGTAGGGTCAAGCATAGGGTCTATTACCATATCTGTTACCTCTACTTTTTCTCCTCCAAATGTTCTCATCTCTATCATAAGTAGTTCATCTTTGGTACCTGAAAGATAAAGGTCAAGTGTAGAGTTTTTGAGTTGTGAGAGAGTTGGGTTAATTACTAACTCACCATCAACCTTAGCCGTACGAACTGCAGATACTGATGTGTTTATGTCTATGTCTGAAGTAAAAAGAGCTGCTGATGCTGCGTTTAGAGCTAAAACTTGTAAATCAGACTCACTATCAGCAGAAAAAACCATAATAGTTATCTGTGTTGGATGTCCAAAACCTTTAGGGAATAGTGGTCTTAAACTTCTGTCTACTATTCTTGATGTTAATGTTTCAAAATCACTCGGTTTTGTCTCTCGTTTGAAAAATCCTCCGGGAATTTTACCTGCTGCATATGTTTTTTCTATATACTGAACTGTTAAAGGAAGAAAATCATCTTTTACTATTTCAGTTTCATTTATAACAACAGTAGCAAGAATAACACTCTTGCCTGACTTAATCCAACATGCACCATTTGCTTGTTTTGCAACATCTCCAAAAGAGTAAGACTCTTCTCTATTTTCTAACTCTAAACTTACATCATATGTCATTTTAATTCCTCTAGTATTTTTTCAATTTTTTCATCATTCATTGGTTCTAAGTGCTCATAATATAGAGCCGTTTCAACATAATCATCTATGTCATGTAAAAAGAATATATCATCAACAAAAGGCTCGAGTGTTTCAAGTACATCACTTGGTAAAATCGGGACTGCTATATATACTGCTTTTGGACCTTGGGCCAAAACAGTTTTTAGTGCTGTCATAAACTTACTACCACTTTCACTACCTTCATCTACTAACATAACCACTTTATCTTTCATGCTAGCAAATGGCTGCCCTTTTCTATACTGATAAATTCGGCTTAAAATATTCTCTTCATGTTTTCTATGTGCTTCACCATAGATATAGTCATACTGAATCTCAAATGCACTTACAAGTTCCTCGTTAATAACTATCTCTTCGGTCTCTGAGACTCTTGCTACTTCACATTCTGGATTGTTAGGTGCCATTATTGCTTCTAAAAAAAGAATTTCTAGGTTATTTGCTAGTTTTCCTTTAATACAAGCAGCAACTTCTAAACCACCAAGTGAAACTGCGACAATGTTCCAATCTTCCTCTTTGAGTTTATTCATAGGAATAACATCCAGAAGTTTAGTGGCGGCATCCTTTCTATCGAGAAGAATATTTTTATATGATGGCATATAGACTCCCTTGTTTAATTCGCATTTGGTAACTGTATGGCAATATTTGAAGAACCATTTGCTTGCATCAAAGGCTTTAACAAAATTGTAAAATAGATAAAGCGTTCATCAATAAATGATGTTGCATTATTACTTAGTATTGGACGTCTATTTTCACTATATCTAATCCCAAAGTCCCAACATCTTTTTTTATATATAAAACCTATCTCTTGAGTTTTAGCATTTTGACTAATTGCATCATAATTATACAAAGCACTAAAAGAGTAGTGATTATCGTAAGTATATCTAAGAGTTGATGTTAAGTAACTTGTGTACTTTGGTGTTGTCTCTGTATCTTCTTTAAAATTATCTTTATAGAGATGAGATAAAGCTAAATTAATACCAAATTTATTTACTGAAACTTTATTGAAAATTTTTGAAAAACTAGTTTCTTCATAGTTGTAAAACATATTATTGTAAATACTAAGATAGTCTGTCACTGTATAATCTAACTCATTTTCCAACTCTCCATATCTATTCTCTATACTTCCATATATAATTCTCTGTGCTAATCTATGGTAGAGTATTTCTTTTGCTTCCTCATCATATAGGTACTCAATAAAATCAACTTGTGCTTCTTCTTGAATATCGGATATATTATAAAATTCACAGCGTGGATCGTTTGGATTTTGCTTATTTGCACAAATCTCTTCATTATCTAAATAGTAACCATTACTAGACTGTGTTCCTGCCTTGTTATATGAAACACCAAAACTAATTACATGAGAAAAATCTTCATAACCACGAGTAAGTTGAGTATTAACTGCAAGCGTATGGAAATTTCTTAAAATATATCCATCGTTATATTCATTATTTAGAGTTGTATCTTGCTCAGAACCACCAAAACTTGAGTGTTGCATATATAAATTTGCTCGATAAGAGATATTCATATACTCATCAAATAGTGATGTTTGTAGTGTAACCGGAACACTTATATCTGTTTGTATCGCTGTTTTGTTTATAGCACGCGTAAGATTGTTCGATCTAACATCTAAACTATAGAGTAAATGATCTTCTAAGATTGTATCAAGATAATAATGATACTGAAGTGTTGGTAATTTTTGAATTGTATCATCATTACTTGCTAATGTTAAATCTTGATAGTATTTAAAATAGGTTCCGAAGTAGTTTGTATCAGTATTGTAAAACATATTAATTCTTGAGAGCACTTGTGTTGCGGTTGAATTATTTCTCACATCATTTGAAGAAAGATTGATGTAATCAACATCATTCATACTACTTATGTCAGCATATATACCAGATTGACCTTCAAAGTTTGTTCCCAACCATTGGTTTACAAAGTCATTGTTATCATACTTAAAACTAAACCCATAATGTGAGTCATTTTGTAAATTGTTTTCTTTGTAGTAGTTTCCAGATTCTTTAAAGTAGCCAGCAGAGAATGCTCCTTTTGAAGTTGGAGAGTCTACGAATCTAAAAGTTTGGTAAATCCCCTGACCACGCTCACTTCTGATTTGTGGTTTAAGTTCTAAGTCCCACCAATTATCAATAGCAATATATATAGGCTGTTCATAATACACACCTTCATTAGGTGAGTATCCAAATGAGGGCATTAAAAGACCTGATCTTCTTGTTGTGTCTAATGAAAATCCAAAGTATGGCATATAAAAAACAGGGAGGTCATCAATATAAAGTCTAGCATTATACAGGTTCATCCATTTTGAATCCGAATTATAATCAGATGAAGAAAATTCTATTTTCCAAATAGGGTCAATGGGATCACAACCACTCAATGTTCCATCATTTATATCTATAAGATTTTCTGTACTTTTTGCATCATTCGCACTCATCCAAACGCGAGTATCTCTATCTGACATATAAAAAGGCTTAAAAAACTTTTCTTTTTGAGCGATGTTTAATTTAGCATATTTCCCAAGGATTTTATATGCTTTACCCTGATTTACACGGATATTATCAAAAAGTTCTAGTTCGCTACTATTTCTATCATAAACAGCACTATCCGCTGTAATAAAGTACTTTTTATATACAACAGTTACTCCACCCGATGCTTTAACCATATCTCCATCGGAGCTCATTTTTGAAGCAAAAATCTCCACCTTATCACTTGCATAAATACTCACAAGTAAAGATAAAAAAAGAAATAAAAGTTTAAGCATTAACTACTAATGTTTTAGAGCTTAAGTCATGCCAAGTCTGTCGTGATGGGTTTAGTAGTCCCCACAAGAATCCAAGATACAAAAGCATTTCACTAATCACTCTAATAATGGCTCGATTTAATGCCACTAAAACATTTGGATTATTGAGTGTTTTTATTTCAACTACTCTTATCTTCATGACAAGTTTTCCAATTGTAGCACCATACTGCATTACAAAAAAAGCTTGATAAATAATTTTCATCATCATGAACTCTAAAACAAAACTGTTTGTGAGAATAATTATTTCTTGTGTAGATCCTGCTACAAAAGAATCCCAAAGAGCGATTATCAGTAAAAAAGAGAGGAGTATTTCATCTATAAAAAATGCTACTGCTCTTTTTCTATTAAGTGCTAATGTCATCTCTTCATGATGCAGACGAGTTTCTAATTCTTCATTCAATAGTATCTATCCTAAAGTGCTTGATAAGCGATATCTGTACGAATCTTTTTGCCAACAAAATGTACTTGTCCACATCTGAGATATGCTCTATCTCTTGCTTCTTGTATAGTATCGCCAAGCCCAACACAGACTAAAACACGACCACCACTTGCATATAATACACCATCTTCTTTCATTACACCTGCATAAGAGATATGTGTATACTTTTGTATCTCCTCATGGTGAACAGTATCTTCAACTATTTCAGCAGGAAGTGAGCTAGAGTATGGATAATTTGCAGATGCCATTACAACACCTACTGCGAACTGCTTTGAGAACTCTACTTTTATCTCTTTTAAACGATTTGTAGCGGCTTTGTGAAACATTTCTGACACTGAAGATGTCATAAGAGGCATAAGTATCTCACACTCTGGATCTCCAAAACGCACATTAAACTCTAGTGTAATTGGCTCGCCATTTACAACCATAATGCCGATAAAAAGAACACCTTCAAAAGGAGCATCTTCTGCTTTCATTCCATCAAGTGTTGGAACTATAACCCGCTCTCTTACTTTTTGATACAGAGCGTCATCTACTAAAGGTGTCGGAGCATATGCACCCATACCACCTGTATTTGGACCAGTGTCTCCATCGCCTATGCGTTTATGATCTTGTGCTGCTTGAAGCA
The DNA here is from genome assembly GCA_026987995.1 of Sulfurimonas sp. Classification (GTDB taxonomy): domain Bacteria; phylum Campylobacterota; class Campylobacteria; order Campylobacterales; family Sulfurimonadaceae; genus Sulfurimonas. The sequence goes on from JALSMC010000202.1 coordinate 5,253, forward strand.
AGATGTAATCATCACCATCACAAATAGCGAACATACTTAACTCAAACCCATCAAGAAACTCTTCGACGATTACTTTTTTACCAGCATCGCCAAAGCTTTTTCCGCTGAGCATCTCACCTATCGCGACTTTAGCTTCATCATGACTAGTAGCGATAATAACACCTTTACCACCACACAGTCCATCTGCCTTTACAACTATTGGAGTTTTTAAAGTATCTGTAAACTTATAAAGCTCCTCAATACTATCAGACTCAATATAAGCAGCCGTTGGAATATTGTATTTTGCTAAAAAGTTTTTCATATAAACCTTCGAGCCTTCAAGTTGTGCAGCTTCTTTACTAGGACCAAATATCGTAAGACCCTCAGCTTTGAAAATATCAACAATACCATCCACTAAAGGTGCTTCAGGACCAACAATAGTGAGTTCTATTTCATTGTCTTTTGCAAACGCAGCTAAATCATTGTAGTCTTTAATATTGATATTAGTACCTAAGTTGTCAGTTGCACCATTTCCCGGTTGGAAAAAAAGTTCATGCTGTTCTTGCTCATTTTTAATTGCACGCCCTATTGAGTACTCACGTCCACCACTACCTAAAATCAAAATTTTCATATATTGCTCCGTATAAAATAAAAAAAGTATTTATTTAAAAGAATAATATCTCTTAAATAAATACTTTTATAATAGAAAACCCAAGTAGCCGTTTCGCATTTGGCTTGGTTCTAAAAGCCGAATTTGGGTGAAGAGAGAGCTCTCTAATGGCGGCATCTTCTCGTATATGTTACCATAACTCAAACGAAGACACTGACTCACAAAAGCTCTACTTGTTCACTAATTGTATATGTAGAACCCTCATTGGTGCGATTAGTCGAACCACTCAGATTGTCTATATACAATTATACAAAGATTTTACTTGATTTAGTTTTATATCTATTACTTTATTGAATTACTTATTGCTAAACAACTATTGATACTTGTTTCATTGGCAATGAGACAGTCAACTTGAGAAGGAAGAGCCTTCGCTGTTGTTTTTCCAATGACAATAACTTTATGATTTTCTTTAAACTCATGATACTTTAAAAAACATTTCACACTAGAAGGCGATGTAAATATTAAAATAGCATTTTTTGAAAATTTGACACTCTTTATATTCTTAGAACAGCTACTCTCATATAGTACAACTTCATCTAAGTCATATCTATCTTTTCTTAATATCTCAGCAAAATTCGAAGCCACTGTTTTCGCTCTTAAATAGAGCCATTTTGTATCTTTTGGGTACTCAGAAATTATCCCAGATAGATTATCTCCATAACCAGCTCCAACTTCTAAAATATTTCCATTGATTTGTTTAAAACTTTGAGCTGTAGCATTAGAAATGCAGAGTGCTTTTTTATCTTTATAGTCGTCATAATCATATTGAAGTAAAGCCTTAACAGCTTGTTTGGAAGTCAAAATAATATAGTCATATTTTGAGAAGTCGATACTTGGTTTAAAAAAAGAAATATCTAAAGGATTTATACTAATAGTGTCAGGATGTGAAGAGGTAGAAAAAAGGTATGGTTTCATAAGAGAAGAGAAAAATCTCTACTCCCACTCAATAGTTGCAGGTGGTTTAGACGATATATCATAAACCACACGGTTGATACCATCTACTTCGTTAATAATTCTTCTAGAAATTCTTTCAAGTAAGTCATGTGGAAGATGTGCAAATGTAGCAGTCATTCCATCAACTGCCTCAACTACTCTCACACATACAGTATTGTCATATGTACGGTTATCACCCATAACACCAACACTTTTTACGTTTAAAAGCACAGCAAATGCTTGCCATGTTTTAGCATAATAACCACTTGCTTTAAGCTCATCTAGTAAAATCACATCAGCTTCGCGAAGTATTGTTAAGTCAGGAACATTCACATCACCCATAATTCTAATAGCTAAACCAGGTCCAGGGAATGGATGACGGTTAATCATATCAGCAGGTAAACCTAACTCTAAACCAATTTTACGAACCTCATCTTTAAAAAGTTCACGTAGAGGCTCTATAAGTTCAAAATCCATCCAATCAGGTAAACCACCAACATTATGATGAGACTTAATAACTTCTGATGGACCATTAACACTTATTGACTCGATAACATCAGGATAAAGTGTACCTTGTGCTAAAAACTTAATACCGTCGTGCTTTTTAGCCTCTTTCTCAAACTCTTCTATGAAAGTATGACCAATAATCTTACGCTTTTGCTCAGGGTCTGAAATACCTTCAAGCTTGCCAAGAAAGTTATCTACGGCATCAACTGTAACAAGTGGTGCTTTTAGATTAATCTTAAAAACTTCTTGTACTTGTTCGCGTTCACCTTTGCGAAGAAGTCCATTATCAACAAAAACAGGAATAAGCTGATCACCAATTGCTTCATAAAGCATAGCAGCAACAACAGAGCTATCAACACCACCGCTTAGACCACAAAGAACTTTTCCATCTCCTACTTTTTCACGAATCATCTTAATCTGCTCTTTTAAGAAATGTTCCATCTTCCACTTCTCTGTTACTCCACAAATATTTCTTGCAAAGTTACGAAGCATAAGGTAACCTTCTTCTGAGTGTTGTACTTCTGGGTGAAACTGCATTGCATAAACACGTTTTTCTTCATTTGCTATTGCAGCATAAGGAGAGTTGTCACTTGTTGCGATAGGGGAAAAACCTTCGGGTAAAACATCTACCTTATCAGAGTGACTCATCCAAACAATACGACCATCATCACAATCAGCTAAAAGTGGAGAGGCTGTTTCTAGTTTAAGTTCCGCTTTACCATACTCATGATGGTTTGAACGTATAACACTTCCACCAAAGTCAACAGCAATTCGTTGCATACCATAACAGATACCAAGAACAGGAATACCCATCTCATAAACTGCTTTATCAACTTCGTAAGCATCCTCGTTATAAACAGAAGATGGACCACCACTAAGTATAAGACCTTTAGGATTTCTTAGTGCGATATCTGCTGCAGAAGTATGGTAAGGAAGAATCTCGCAGTAGACTTTATCTTCACGAAGACGACGAGCTATAAGTTGTGTATATTGAGAACCGAAATCTAAAACAATGATGCTAACATTTGTCATATAAGTACCTTTTGAATGTAAAATTATTAATTATGAAAGGATACAACAATAAAGGTTAATCTTAGATATATGGAAAAGGATATATAAGAATATCTCCACAAGAAGTGGAGATAAAGAGGTTTACGAGTGAGGGATATACCATCCAAGAACTTGAAATTGAACATACCAAATAGCTACAGAAACTATGTAACCGACAAGAATTGTCCATGAATGTTTCATGTGTGAGCTAAATGTATAGATACCATGAAGTCTACCCATAACACCAACACCAGCAGCTGAACCAAAAGAGATAAGTGATCCACCAACACCAGCAGTCATAGTAACAAGCATCCACTGTGAAAGGTCCATTGTAGGGGATGATTTTAATATCGCAGACATTACAGGAACATTATCAACAATTGCTGAGAGGAAACCTACCCCAACATTTGCCCACATTGGACCAATAAGACCGTACATATCGTGAATATACTCTAAAAATCCAAGATAATGAAGTGCGCCAACAGCAGAAAGGATACCAAAGAAGAAAAGAAGTGTATCATTTTCTACTTTTTGCATATTTATATAGATATTAAATGAGTTTGAACCACTTTTTGTAAGAAATACTGAATATAGTTTAAGTATTGCCATACCAAACATCATACCCCACATCGCGGGGAAATGAAAGAACTGATGTCCTAAAACAGCTAGTACAATTGTAAATACACCTAGGTATGCCACTCCCATTCCACCATCTGCTACAATTGGTTTTTTCTCACTTGCAGCATCAAATGCAGGCTGCCCTTTAGGTACTGACATACTTAGTAAAGTAGCAGTTATTAACCAACCAGCTACAGAAGCAGGGAAAAGGAATAAAAAGTCTATAAACTCACCCTTATTTGCTGTCCATGCCATAAGTGTTGTAATATCACCAAATGGAGACCAAGCACCACCTGCATTTGCAGCAACAACGATGTTTATAGCACCGGGGACAAGAAACGCAAGGTTTTTCTTATCTATAGTATAAAGTACTGTTGAAAGAATAAGTGCTGTTGTTAAGTTGTCTGCAACAGGAGAGATAAAGAATGCTAAAATACCTGTTAACCAAAAAAGCTTCTTATATGTATAACCTTTAGATACAAGTTTGTACTTCATAAGGTCAAATACACCACGTTCAATAAGTGTTTCAATATATGTCATAGCAACAAGTAAAAAGAAGAAAATCTCTGCAATCTCTAAAATAAGATGCTCTAACTCATCATGTAGAGGATCGGGATTTAGTCCATTTATCGCATAAAATATTCCGATAAGCATAAACATAAATGTACCTGCAAACAGTGCTGGTTTAGCCTTGTTAACCTCATATTTATCTTCAGTAGCGATAAAGTAATATGCAATTACAAAAACTGCTAAACTTAACCAACCTACCCAACTTGTAGCCAAGTTAATAACTTGTCCCTCTATTAATACATGACCTGCAGCTATTGCTGAGTCCGCCATTGAACCATGTTCCATTATATCTCCTCTTGTATTGTGTGAACGCCTATAGATTTATCCCGTGCAAGTGCCCCAAGGACTATTTCTTTTGCCGTTAATAAACGAAATTTCAACAGTGTACCAATATTTTCATTTAAAAGAACATTAATTGACTTGAGTGCATCATTTAATCCTCTCTTTGTACGAATTATAGATACATTTTCCCACATTATTCGTCGTAATTGATTTTTTTTCGCCTTGTCCTCTTTGAGACTCATTACATTTTTTGATACCTCAAACTCTACGAACTCTTTCTTTTCTTTATTTAAAAGGATCTCTTCTACCGCTTGTCCGGCAAAAACCAAACCCTCTAAAAGTGAGTTTGAAGCAAGACGGTTCGCTCCATGAACACGAGTAGAAGCAACCTCTCCAATAGCATAAAGATTTTTGACACTAGGTACATGACCTTTTAAATCAGTTCGGATACCTCCAATTGCATAGTGAAACGCAGGAGATATAGGGACTCTTTGCTTTGGCACATCATAGCCCATACCTCTTAGGTAATGGCAGATGTTTGGAAAGCGATGCTCAAAGTACTTTTCATCAAAATTTTTAAAGACTAGGTAGTTATTCATCCCAGTTTTTTTCTTATGCAAATATATTGACTTACTTACAATATCACGCGAAGCTAATTCCCCGCGTTTATCATAGTCAAACAAAAAGCGCTCTCCACTTTCATCTTCTATAGTAGCACCCTCACCACGAAGTGCTTCTGTTAAAAGCATCTTTTGAGCATTATTATTATTTACAAAAACAGTTGGATGAAACTGTAACATCTCCATTCTATCTAGGGCTATACCTTTTTGGACACAGAGTCCTTGAATATCGGCACTAATGCAAGGTGCATTTGTATGGTACTCATAAAGAGAACCCACACCTCCACTCGCGATAATAATATCTTTGGCATAAATATTTCTACTCTCTCTGTGATCGAGTACCGTTACCCCATAACATACATCATCTTTTATCAATAAATCCACTACTCTTGCATCACCTAGCATAGCATGAGGGTTATGAGAGAGTAAAAAATAATGCAAATAGCGTCCCGTTGCATCTCCTCCTGCATGTAAAATTCTCTCACAAGAGTGTGCTGCTTCTTTGGTGTAGAGCAGTTCTCCTTCCTCATCTGTATCAAACTTAAAGCCATTATTTACTAAGTCATCTATAGCTTCACGAGAAAATTGTGAGAGTAATTTTACTGCTTCCTCGTCACACAGTCCATCACCTGCATCAAGTGTATCTTGTATATGAGCTGGAATATCCTCTGTATCTCTAGCTAGTGCTACACCACCTTGAGCATAAAATGTATTACACTTAAATGTTTCGCGTTTATTAATTATAAGTACTTTTTTATCTTTTGGTAACTTCATTGCGGCGTATAAACCTGCAACACCTGCTCCAATAATTATTACATCATATCTAAACATTATTCGCAACTCTCATTATTATCTTCTCTTATCTGTTTTTCCTTTAAGATAAACTCCACATTTTCATCACCTTGGGGTGCTACTTGCTCATAATATGGTGATGCTTTATAACCACATCCACTCAAACTAAACAAAAAGATTGCTATAATTAGTACATGAAAACTACTCAAGATATACTTTCTTCGATTCAACATAAACCTCAATTTAAAAAAATTTTACACCATAAATGTATCAATAAGCTTCTCAGCACAATTTTACCAGCTCTGAGACGAAACATAAAGCATGGCTATATTAACAAAAATATATTTTATATTATCATAACTGCTGCACTTAATAAATATGACAAAGATAATATTATAAAAACGATTAAAGGGGTTTTAAATTCATCTATGATTCTCAAATCAGAACATTTTATTGAATGTGATGATATGAATATCGAAGATGTTATTGTATATGTAGACCATAAACCAAAACTTTCAACTGACTTACATACAACTTCTACACATAAGATACATTATGTAGAAAGAGCAAGTGGTGATATACAAATAGCTATCAAAGATGAAAAACTACATGCACTTGCACAAGAGATACAAGACATAATTAAAAAAGAATCTAATGAATCTTCTTGAGACTATAAAACAACTCCCTTCTTCACCCGGTATATATCAGTACTTTGATAAGGATGGTCATATTCTCTATATAGGTAAGGCTAAAAACCTTAGTAGTCGTGTAAAAAGTTATTGGCAGTTTACTCCCTCTCTCCAAGCCAATAAAACTCTCTCTCTTCGTATTAGTAGGATGATACAACAGACCGTCTCAATGAACTATATCGTAGTTAAGAGTGAGCACGATGCTCTCATACTTGAAAATTCACTCATTAAACAGCTCAATCCAAAATACAATATTTTACTTCGTGATGATAAAACTTACCCTTACATATATATAGATAACAACGAAAA